>JBCNOX010000509.1:0-4263 GCA_039593645.1 Pseudoduganella sp. | reverse complement strand
GCGCGGCGCTTTCGCGGCACGGGCATGGTGCTGCGCTTCATCGAGTACATGGACGTGGGCGCCACCAACGGCTGGCGCATGGACGAAGTGCTGCCCTCGTCGGAGGTGGTGCGGCGCATTGCCGAAGAATTTCCGCTGGTGCCGCTGGAAGCCACCGCGCCCGGCGAAACCGCGCAGCGCTGGGGCTATGCCGGTGCCGACGGCCAGCACGACCCGTCGCTGGGCGAAGTCGGCGTCATCAGCAGCGTGACGCAGGCCTTCTGCCGCGACTGCACGCGCGCGCGCCTGTCCACCGAGGGCAAGCTCTACCTGTGCCTGTTCGCCCATGGCGGACACGACCTGCGGCCGCTGCTGCGCGAGCAGCAGGCCAGCGACGAGGACATTTCGTCGGCCATCGCCCACATCTGGCAGGGCCGGGCCGACCGCTACTCCGAGCTGCGCGGCCAGCGCGCGCCGGACGACAGCGCAACACCAGGCGCACGCCGCGTCGAGATGAGCTACATCGGAGGCTGACGCAGCAGCCTCCACAAGAAACAATGCCAATCACACACGAGGACATCACCGGCCTGGTGCTCGCCGGCGGGCGCGGATCGCGCATGGGCGGCGTGGACAAGGGCCTGCAGAACTTCAACGGCACGCCGCTGGCGCTGCACGCGCTGCTGCGCCTGGGGCCGCAGGTGGGCCAGACGATGGTCAACGCCAACCGCAACCTGTCCGCCTACGAATCCTTCGGCTCCCCGGTCTGGCCCGACGGCCTGGCCGACTATGCCGGGCCGCTGGCCGGCTTCCTGGTGGGGCTGGAGCGCTGCGAGACGCCCTACCTGCTCACCGTGCCTTGCGACACCCCGCTGTTCCCGCTCGACTTGGCCCAGCGCATGGCCGAGGCACTGCAGCGCGAAGACGCCGAGATCGCCATGGCCTGCGGCGCCGAGCCGCAGGAAGACGGCAGCGTGCAGATGCGCACCCAGCCCGTGTTCTGCCTGCTGCGCATTGACCTGCTGGAAAGCCTGGTGCGCTTCACCCAGGCCGGTGGCCGCAAGATCGACGCCTGGACGGCTACCCACCACACCGTGCAGGTGCCCTTCGACCGCGAAGGCGATGCGCGCGAGGCCTTCTTCAACGCCAACACCCTGGCCGAACTGCATGCGCTGGAACGCCAGCGCCCTGCCGATACCTGACCATGAGCCGCATCGAAGAAATCGCCGCGCAACTGGCCGGCTACGACCCCAAGGCCCTGGGCGTGAACGGCGTCCAGTCCTTTCTCGCGCAGCTGGTGCAGCCGGCCGTGGTGGCGCAGCGGGAAGACGCCGCGCTGTTCGACGCGCTGGACCGCGTGCTGGCCGAAGACATCATCTCCCCCTTCAGCGTGCCGCCGCACGACAACTCGGCCATGGACGGCTTTGCCTTCGACGGCGCCGTGCTGCAGGCCGCCGCGCCTGGGCAGGACATCGAGCTGCGCGTGATCGCCACCGCCCTGGCCGGCGCGGCCTGGCGCGGCAGCGTGGGTGCGGGCGAAGCGGTGAAGATCATGACCGGCGCCGTGATGCCCGCCGGGCTCGACACCGTCATTCCGCAGGAGTTCTGCAGCGTGGACGGCGACACCGTGCGCTTCCCGGCCAAGGCACTCAAGCGCGGCGACAACCGGCGCCTGATGGGCGAGGACCTGCGCCAGGGCGAGCCTGCGCTGCGCCGGGGCGACCGCTTCACGCCCGCGGCGCTGGGCATGGCCGGCAGCCTGGGCCTGGCCCGCGTGCCGGTGCTGCGCCGCCTGCGCGTGGCCTACTTCTCCACCGGCGACGAGATCCTGAGCGTGGGCGAGCCGCCGCGCGAAGGCGCGGTGTACGACAGCAACCGCTACACCGTGTTCGGCTTGCTGCGCCGCCTGGGCTGCGACGTCATCGACCTGGGCCTGGTGCGCGACGACCCCGCCACGCTGCAGGCCACGCTGCAGCGCGCCGCCAACGAGGCCGACGCCATCATCACCAGCGGCGGCGTGAGCGTGGGCGAAGCCGACCACACCCGCGCGGTGATGCAGCGCCTGGGCGACATGGCCTTCTGGCGTGTGGCCATGCGGCCGGGCCGGCCGATGGCGGTGGGCCTCATCCCGAAGAGCGACTCGAAGGGGCCGCAAGGCAACGCCGTGCTGTTCGGCCTGCCGGGCAACCCGGTGGCGGTGATGGTCACCTTCCTGGCTTTCGTGCGTCCCGCCCTGCTTCGCATGATGGGCTGCAACGAAGCCGCCAGCGCGCCGCCGCCCCTGCTGCGCGCCCGAACCACCATGGCCATCCGCAAGAAGCCGGGCCGCACCGAATACCAGCGCGGCTTCGTGCAGCAGGTGCCGGGCCAGCTGCCGCAGGTGAGCATCGCAGGCAACCAGGGCTCCGGCGTGCTCAGCTCGATGGTGCAGGCCAACGGCCTCGTCGTGCTGCACCATGAGCAAGGCAGCGTCGCGGCGGGCGACGAGGTGGATGTGATGGTGTTCGAAGGCGTGATCTGAGGCGCAGCCGCCAACATCACGCCAAGCGTCGACAACCATCCGCGCGCCCTCCACCGATAGGAGGACTACATCGTCAAGTAACGGCAGAATCGGCAGTTCACATCAACTGCCCAGGGGAAAAATACTGTGCTTGACGAAGAAACCAGCATTACGTTTGATGACGACGCCGATGACGAAGTAGTCATAGCGGAGAAGAACAGCAAGATATTTACGTCGACCGGTGATCTGGAAATCGAATCGCTGCACAACAAGCAAAAGCGTGGACGACTGATTCTGCAACCGGACTTCCAGCGGCAGTACGTCTGGGATGCAACGAAAGCCAGCAAGTTGATTGAGTCGGCGATCCTTGGCATTCCGCTGCCTGTCATCTACCTTTCTGAGGAAAAGGACGGGAAAGAGTACGTTATCGATGGGCAGCAGCGCCTCACCTCGTTCTTCTCGTACATCGATGGGAAATTCCCCGATGACAAGCCGTTCAAGCTGTCGGGACTTAACGTTCACACCGAACTTAACGGGAAGCGATTCAGCGACTTGTCTGAAGAGCTGCAAGACAAAGTTCGGTACTACAAGATCAGGGCCATCACCTTTCAGAAAGATTCGAGCGAAACCCTCAAGTTCGAGATTTTTGAGCGACTCAATACAGGGTCGGTGCAACTCAACGATCAAGAACTTCGGAACTGCCTCTATCGCGGCAAGTTGAATATTGCCTTGAAGGAAATGGCCTCGGATCCCGACTTCATGTATATCTGCGGCCTCAAGGGCCCGGACAAGCGGATGAAGGATCGAGAACTGGTCCTGCGTTTCTGCGCCTTCTTTCACAAGAGCTATCTGAACTACAAGGCCCCGATCAGGGACTTTCTGAACGCGGAGGCGCACGAGAAGCGGGATCTCAGCGACAGGGAACTTCAGGAACTCAAGGCTGCATTCAAGAATGCTTGCCACATCATTCGATCTCTGCTGGACAAGAACGCCTTCAAACGCTTCTATAAAGGGAAGGAGGGCCAACCGAACGGCGGCTGGGAGCCAAAGAAGTTCAATACATCGCTGTACGACATCCTGATGTACTCGTTCGCGCGAGAAGACAAGAACAAAGTCTTCCAGAACCTCGACGCCATTCGCGAGGCCTTGATTACCCTGATGACTGAGGATCAGGAGTTCGTCGATTCCATTGAACTTTCAACCAGTTCCGTACAAGCTGTGACGACGCGATTCGACAAGTGGCGCTCCACGCTGCAGGCCATTCTGGGCGTTCAGCAGAAGGAGGCACGCTGCTTCTCCTACAAGTTGAAGGAAGAGTTGCTGGCAGCCGACGCAACTTGCGCAATTTGTGCGCAGCGAATCCTCTCCATCGATGACTCAGCGATTGATCATGTCAAGCAGTACTGGATGGGCGGGCGCACCATTCCGGAGAATGCCCGACTCACGCATAGGTTCTGCAATTGGTCGCGCCCGCGGGTGGAAGCCGCGGGTTAGTTCGCTCCTAATTCAGCGCCGTCGATGCGGAATGTCTGACTGAAGAAGCGGTCGGTCAATCGACCGGCAAGATCGGCGCCCAAAGGTCGAGTCCGCGGCGCCCGCCCTGCCCTACCATGCCGGCCTGTGTCTTTCAAAAACCACCATCCGGCACCGCCGCGCTCGCTGTGCGCGCGCCTCGCTTCGGTCCTCACCCTGGTCCTGGCCGCATGGCTGATCAGCGGCTGCGCCTCCCTCCCCGACGGCCTGGCCGGCCCGCCCGCCAAGGCCATGCGGGCGTCCTCCGACACCGC
>JBCNOX010000508.1:0-4279 GCA_039593645.1 Pseudoduganella sp. | reverse complement strand
GCGCGAAGTGCGCGTGCGCGGCCAGTGGGACGAGGCCGGCCAGCAGTTCGTGGCGCGCACGATCTGGCCGCGCGACTATGTGATCGATGCCGGCAAGCTGCCGGTGCAGCCGCTGTCCGGCAGCGATGACCTGCAGGGCTTTGTACGGCATGAAGAGGGCGGCGCGCGCGGCGAGTACGCGGTACGCAAAGTGTGGCAAAGTCCCGAAGCCAATTCGGCCAGCCTGGCCGGCAAGCCGGTATTGGCCATGATGCTGAGCGGCGCCCAGGGCGACGACGACGAGGCCTATGGCGGCCACTTCGCGATCGCGACCGGCCGCCTTGGTCCGCAAGGCGAGTGGTCGGATTGGCTGGTGAATAACTTCTACGGCCTGGATTCGTACAGCGAAAAAGGCATCGTCGCCTCGGCCCTGCCGATGGATAACTACCTGATGGACTTGAACAGCGGCCAGCAGTATTACCGGCCGTCGTACATGCTGGTCGCTGTGCTGAAAGATCCGCGCACGGCACAGGCGTACCAGAGCAATGTGAACCAGGTGTTCCGCGAGTTCTATGCCCACCACTTCAGCTACCAGCACGCTGCTGCCAACTGCACCGGCATCAATGTCGACGTGCTGCGCAAGCTGGGCTGGCAGTGGCCCTTGCAGGGGCCGACCAACCGGCTGAAGGCGGTCGGCGCCTTTGCGTACATGGCTGCGAAGGAGATGAGCATCGCCAGCGGCACCAAGGCCTTCAGCTATTTCACCGAGGAGCAGACCCGTTTGCATCCGGCGGTGGCGTTTGATGCCCTGGGCAAGGATTTGCTGAATGTGCTGGGCGGCCAGGCTGGACGCCAGTTGAGCGGTTTTGAGCAGCAGTTGCAGTCGGATGTGGAGGCGGTGATGCTGGTGCGCATTCCGCAGATTCCTTCCAGCCGCGCATTCGGTTCGGCGCCGGCGTATTCGATCGATGAATTCATGGCCCGCGCGCCGGAGGATCGCAACAAGTGGCAGGTGGTGCCGGTGGAGCCGCGGCCGTTTCCTGAGGAGTTGATGGACGAGCAGGCGAAGAAGAATTTGCAGAAGTCGGCTTGGCCGGTGGCGGTGCTGGTGCTGCTGGTGGCGGCGATCGGGACGGCGTGGCACTGGCGGCGCCGGCAGAAGCTGCGTGCGGCGGTGCCGCATCCGGAACGTCTGCGCGCCTGAAACCGGTAAACCGGTGTCTGACCCGCAGGGTCAGACACCAGCCTTCGGCAGCCGCGTATCGGTGTCTGACCCTGCGGGTCAGACACCGGTTTACCGGTTCTAGGGGTTTGGAATCTCGGTAGCCGGATCGGGGATGCCCGACAGGATCGTCACCGCCACCCGCCGATTCCGTGCCCGAGTCTCCGGATCTTCATTCGAAGCCACCGGCTGGTTATCCGCATGCCCCACCGCCGTCATGCGCGAAGCAGCAATTCCCGCCTCGATAAACAGCCTGACCACAGTCCCCGCCCGCACCGCCGACAATTCCCAGTTCGACGGAAACGCCGCATTCCTGATCGGCACATTATCCGTATGCCCTTCAACCTGCACGTTATGCGGGTCATCCTTCAGCAAAGAAGCCACCGCAGTCAGCGCCTCGCGCGATTCACCGGTCAGCCGCGCATCGCCCGGATTGAACAGAACCGAAGCATTGATTTCCACGCTGACGCCACGGCTGTTTTGCGTCACGCGCACCTTGCCCTCCTTGACCAGCGGTGCCAAGGTACTGGCCAAATCCTTGGCCAGCCGCGTCATCTGCTCCTTCTCTTTCTTGATCGCCTCATTGCGTTTGCGGTTAGCCGGATTGGGGATCGGCAGGCTCTGGACTTCGGTATTGGTCGGCGGCGCAGCGCCAGCCCCGCCAAAGGCATCCCCCAGCGCATCGGAAAACACCTTGTACTTGCCCACGTTGACCGAGGACACCGCATACATCACGACGAAGAAAGCAAACAGCAGCGTGATGAAATCGGCGTAAGAGATCAGCCAGCGCTCGTGGTTCTCGGGATCGTCGTCGAACTTGCGGCGTGCGCGGCGGTATTGCATGTCACGGCTCCCGCATCAGGGTCGCGATCCGCTCATCGATCACGCGCGTGAAGTCGCCGGTCGCAATGTCGTACAGCACCGCCGCCGTCAGCTCCTGCAGGTAGACCTGGCGCGTGACGATGGTTTTGAGTTTGTTGGCGATCGGGTAAAAGAACAGGTTGGCCAGCCCGACGCCGTAAATGGTTGACACGAAGGCCACCGCAATGCCCGAACCAAGCTTGCTCGGGTCGGTCAGGTTTTCCATCACATGGATCAGGCCCAGTACGGCGCCCAGGATGCCGATGGTCGGCGAATAGCCGGCCGCCGATTCCCAAATGCGCACCGCCTGGCGCTCCGCCGTTTCGAAGGCGGTGATTTCCATGTCCAGCATCTGGCGCATCTTGTCCGGATTGATGCCGTCCACGATCATGCGCAGACCCTTGGCGACGAATTTGTCCTTGGCGCCCAGCATGGGGCGCTCCAGCGCCAGCAGCCCGTCGCGGCGGGCCAGCGTACTCCAGTTATTGATGTCGCGCGCCAGCTGGGCGCGGTTGTCCGGTGGCGGCTTGAACACCCAGCGCAGCATGGTCAGGCCACGGCGCAGTGTCGGCACGCGGGTTTGCAGCATGACAGCGCCGAAGGTGCCGATCACCACGATGGCAAAGGCGGCCGGCTGCAGCAAGGAAGTGAGTTTGCCGCCTTCCAGCCCCTGGCCGACGATAATGCCGGCCAGCGCCAGCAGGACGCCGGCTACGCTGGACCAGTCCATGCCTGCTCCCGCAGCGAGGCACGCAGGCGCGCCACGGCTTGTGTGTGCAATTGCGATACCCTGGACTCGGACACGCCCATCACGGCGCCGATCTCCTTCAGGTTCAGCTCTTCCTCGTAGTAAAGGCCCATCAGCATTTTCTCACGTGGGGGTAGCGCTTCAATCGCATCGATCACAGCCTGGCGGAAGTCGGTGTCGAGTAACGCGCGCAGCGGATCGGCATCTTCGTCATGGGCGTAACGGTCGAGGAAGCTGTCGTTGCCATCTTCCTCGTGAAAATCTTCGTAGTACACCAGTTGGTGGCCGCCGCCTTCGGACAGCATTTCCTGGTAATCGGCCAGCGACAGCTTGAGCGACTTTGCCACTTCCGACTCGGTCGGCGGGCGGCCAAGGCGCTGCTGCAGCGTGGCCATGGCGTTTTCAATTTTCCGCATGTCCTGCCGCATCGAACGCGGCATCCAGTCGGAAGAGCGCAATTCATCGAGCATGGCGCCGCGGATGCGCATCACCGCGTAAGTCTCGAACTGGGCGCCGTGGGTTTCTTCGTAGCGGTTGATTGCGTCAAGCAAGCCGATCATGCCGGCCTGTACCAGGTCATCCACTTCCACACTGGGCGGCAATTTTGCCTTCATATGGTGGGCCAGGCGCTTGACCAACGGCATGTGCTCCGTCAGCAAGGAATCCTTGTCCACCTTCCCTTTGACCGTGTACATAAAGGTTCTAATTCTTTTCAGGCTCTAAAATGGTTGCAGCTCCCCATCGCAAAACGCCCGGCCAGCTGGCGGAAGGCCACTGAAGCCCCGGCCAAGGGGAAGGCGTCCACCACCGCACGACCCAGCCGGGCTGCACGCTGCAGGTATTCGTCAGCCGGTACAGACCCCATGGAAACGAGGTTGACTGCCAGGTAACGGCTTGCCGCATGTGCCATATTATCGTAAACCACCCTTGCTTCGGCCTCCGAAGCGCCGGTGACCAGGATGCCGAACGGACGGCGGCCCAGTTCATGGTTGAGCCGCTTGATCATCATATAAGCATTCTTGATGGAAGTGGCGCTGTTCGACACCTGCACCACGATCTCGGAACTGGCCATCAGCGGCACCGGGAAGGCTTCGCCGTCGAATTCCCCGTCCACCAGCACGATGCCAGCCTGGCTGGCCAGCACGCCGAAGGCCTTGGCCAGGCGCCGCCCTTCGTCCGGGCCGCGGCGCGCTTCGCCGCGCGTCATCGACACCACATTGAAGCCCTGCGGTGCAGCATGCAGCACCTGGTTCAAGCCGCAGCGCTGGCGCGCCACGTCGAGCAGGCTGGTGCCGTGGTCCAGTCCGAGGCGGGATACCACCCCGTGGGCGCTGGCGCAGGCATCGACCAGCAGCACGTCGTTGCCGGCCTGCGACAGCGAGGCGCCCAGGTTGACCAGCATGGCGCCCTTGTCGTCCTGCGGCGTGGCCGACAGGAAGGTGATGATGCGTGGCCGGGGACCGGCCAGC
>JBCNOX010000507.1:0-4286 GCA_039593645.1 Pseudoduganella sp. | reverse complement strand
TCTCCGGCAGCGGGCAGAATGCCGGCCTGGTGTTCATTCCGCTGAAGGACTGGAAAGAGCGCGGCCCGGACCAGTCGGCGGAAGAGATTGCCCGCCGCTCCTTCGGGGGCCTGGCGCACATCCAGGATGCACAGATCTTTGCCCTGAATCCGCCGCCGATCCGTGAGCTGGGCAACGCAACCGGCATTACGGCGCGCCTGCAGGACCGCGGCGGACTGGGACACGACGCCCTGCTGGCGGCGCGCAACCAGCTGCTGGAACTGGCGGGCAAGAGCAAGGTACTGGTGGGCATGCGTCCGGAGGGCCTGGAAGATGCGCCGCAGATGCAGGTGGACGTCGACCGCGAGAAGGCCAATGCCCTGGGTGTGGCGTTCACCGACATCGCGGCCACCCTCGGCACGGCGCTGGGCTCGTCGTATGTGAACGACTTTGCCAACAGCGGGCGCCAGCAGCGCGTGATCGTGCAGGCCGACCAGTCCCGCCGCATGCAGCCGGACGATATCCTGCGCATCCACGTGCGCAGCAGCAGCGGGACCATGGTGCCATTCGCCTCCTTCGCAACCACGCGCTGGGTGACAGGTCCGATCCAGCTGGTGCGCTATAACGGCTATCCGGCGTATCGCCTGAGCGCGAACGCGGCGCCGGGCTATTCGACGGGCGAGGCGATGGAAGAGCTGCAGCGCCTGGCCGGGCAGTTGCCCCCGGGCTTCGGCATCGAATGGACCGGCCAGTCGGCCGAGGAGCGCTTGTCGGGCTCGCAGGCGCCGATGCTGTTCGCGCTTTCGCTGCTGGCGGCTTTCCTGGTACTGGCGGCGCTGTACGAGTCGGAGTCGATCCCGGTGGCCGTACTGCTGGTGGTTCCGCTGGGCGTTCTTGGCGCGCTGCTCGGCGCGCACCTGCGCGATTTGCCGAACGACGTCTATTTCAAGGTTGGCCTGATTGCGATCATCGGCCTGTCCGCCAAGAACGCGATCCTGATCATTGAATTCGCCAAGGACTTGCAGGCCCAAGGCAAGGGCTTGATCGAATCGACGCTGGAAGCGGTGCACCTGCGCTTCCGCCCGATCATCATGACCTCGCTGGCCTTCATCCTCGGCGTGCTGCCGCTGGTGATCGCTTCCGGCGCCGGTTCGGCTTCGCAGCGCGCCATCGGTACCGGTGTGATGGGCGGCATGATTACCGCCACCGTGCTGGCGGTATTCCTGGTGCCCGTGTTCTTTGTGGTCGTGCGCCGCATCTTCAAGGGCAGCGAACGCCAGCGCCGCCTCGCCGCGCACGAACTGGATCTTCCGGAGTCGAAGCAATGATGAAGCCCATCTTCCCCACCCAGCCGCCGTTCCGCGAGCTGGCCGCCGCGCTGCTGCTGGCCGGCGCAGTATCCGGCTGCTCGATGGCGCCCACCTACCAACGCCCCGCAGCCCCGGTCGCCGACACGTTCCCCGTCGCTCCAGGCGCAGCAGGCGGCGCCGGCAGCGACGCGGCGGCAACCGCCACGCCAACTGCACAATCGGCCGTGGAAACCGGCTGGCGCACCTTCTTCCCTGATGGCCGCCTCCAGCAGCTGATCGCGACAGCGCTCGAAAACAACCGCGACCTGCGCATTGCCGCCCTGCGCATCGAAGAAGCGCGCGGCGCTTACCGCATCCAGCGCGCCGATCGTCTGCCGACGCTGAACGCCACGCTCAGCGAGACGCGCGGCCGCTCGCCCGGCTTCGCCAACGCCAGCGGCCAGCAGCAAATCAACGAACGCTTCGACGCCGGGCTTGGCATCCCAGCCTTCGAGCTCGACTTCTTCGGCCGCGTAAAAAGCTTGAGCGACGCTGCCCTCGCCAGTTACCTCGCGACGGAAGAGGCCAGGCAAGCCGCCCAAATCAGCCTGATCGCCGAAGTCGCCAAGGCCTACTACACGGAGCGCGCCCTGGCCGAACAGCAAACGCTGGCTGAAAGCACCTACGACGCCCGCAAGCGCACCTTCGAGCTGACCAAGCAGCGCGTCGAAGGCGGCGCTTCCTCCCGCCTCGACCTGCGATCCAACGAGCAGCAAATGGAAACCGCGCGCGCCTCCGCCCTCGCCCTGGCCCGCCAGCGCGCTCAAGCCGCCAACGCCCTCGCACTGCTGGTCGGCCAGGCGCTGCCCGCTGGCATCGCAACCGGCGGGCCGGCACCGACGGAGGACGCCCAGGCCGACGCCATGTCGGCCCTGACCGCCGGCCTGCCATCGGACCTGCTGGCCAACCGCCCGGATATCCGCGCCGCAGAGCAGCGCCTGAAAGCCGCCAACGCCAACATCGGCGCCGCCCGCGCCGCCTTCTTCCCACGCATCACGCTGACCACTTCGATCGGCAGCGCCAGCCGCGATTTCAGCGGCTTGTTCGACAGCGGCAGTAACACCTGGAGCTTCGCCCCGCAACTGGTGCTGCCGATCTTCGACACCGGCCGCAATCTGGCCAACCTCGACGTCAGCTACGCCCGCAAGAACATTGCCGTGGCCGATTACGAGAAAACCATCCAGCAAGCGTTCCGCGAAGTGGCCGACGCCCTGGCCGCCCGCACCTACCTCGGCGAACAGGTGGCCGCCCAGCGCGCCGTGCAGGACGCCCAGGCCGAACGCCTGCGTCTATTACAATTACGCTTTGAAAACGGGGTCGCCAGCTCGCTCGACGTGCTCGACGCCCAACGCGAATTGTTCACCGCGGAGCAGGCCCTGGTCCAGGCACGCCTGCTGCGCACAACCAGCGCCATCGACTTGTACCGGGCGCTTGGAGGAGGTTTGAAGTAGTGGATTCACCGATCAGTATCCGGCTTGGCCAGCGCGCCCGCCAGCGCATCGAGCGCGAAGGCTTGCAGGCCGCCGACATCGCCATCATCCCTGCCGCGGCAGGCGGCCCCAAAGGCCTGATCCTGAACGGCATCGACCAGTGGATGTTCGGCGAGTGGCTGAAACAGGCGCCGCGCCAGCGCCGCCTGATCGGCGCCTCGATCGGCGCCTGGCGCATGGCAGCCGCATCCTTCCACGACCCGGTCGCCGCCCACCAGCGCCTGGCCCACCATTACGCCCACCAGACCTACCCCGACAAGGTCGATGCCGCCTACGTCAGCCGCGTGATTCGCGGCCTGCTCGACAGCGTGCTCGATGGCCGCGGCGGGGAGATGCTCACCAATCCCGATTACCTGCTGTCGGTGATCACGGTGCGCGGCATCGGGCCGCTGGCCAGCACGCGCGGCAGCCGCTGGCGCGAAATGGCCGGTTTCCTGCGCGCTGCCGCCGGCAACGCGGTCTCGCGCAGCCGCCTGGCCGGCGCCATGGAACGCGTAGTCTTCCACGATACGCGCGACGATGCGGCCTGGCTGCGCACCAGCTTCGACGCCTTCGCCTCGCACTATGTCGGCCTGTCCGAACAGAACCTGCACTCGGCCCTGCTGGCCTCCGGCTCGATCCCGCTGGTGCTGCAAGCGGTCAGCGACATCCACGGCGCACCGCCCGGCGATTACTGGGACGGCGGCTTGATCGACTACCACCTGCACCTGCCCTACCAGCGCGACGAAGGCCTGGTGCTGTATCCGCACTTCACCGACCACATCGTGCCGGGCTGGCTCGATAAATCGATGCCGTGGCGCCGCGCCCGCGACAGCGCGCTGGAAAACGTGATCCTGGTTTCGCCCTCGCCATCATTCGTGGCGCGCCTGCCGAACCGCAAACTGCCGGACCGTACGGACTTCAAACACTACGGCCAGGACCACGCCGCCCGCATCCGCGACTGGACTTATGCGATTGGCGAAAGCCAGCGCATGGCCGACGCGCTGGCCGAGTGGGCCGAAAAGCCTGACCTGAAGGTAGCCCAGCAGTTCTAAGCCAGGAGTGACTCCCTGTTGCAGGCTTGCAACGGGATATCTACCGCGCAACTATTCAGGCGCATACTAGAACTCCAACTCATTGGAGGCTCGTATGCAATTCCTGTCCCAGCTCCGCATTGGGTCCCGCCTTGCGGCGGGCTTCGGCATCGTCCTGCTGTTGTCGGCCATCGGCACCAGCTACGCCCTGTACCAATCCAACAAGACCGCCAACGCCACACGCGCGATGATGGACCGTCCCCTGGCGAAGGAGCGTATCGTTTCGGACTGGTACGTGCTGATTTACTCGGCCATCGCGCGCACCCAGATGATTTCGCGCAGCAGTGATGCCGAACTGTCGAACACTTTCGCTACCATTATTGCCGACAGCGCCAAGCGCGGCGCCGAACTGCTGAAGTCCATTGAAGGCTTGCTGGAGACGGACGAAGAACGCA
>JBCNOX010000506.1:0-4287 GCA_039593645.1 Pseudoduganella sp. | reverse complement strand
ATATGCACCACCGGGCCGGGGAAATCTCGCGTCAGCAGCAGGTTGCTGCCCCCGCCGAGAACCAGGCGCGGCATGGCGGCCAGTTGCGGATCGGCCAGCACGGTGCGCAGCAGCTCCAGCGATGTCACGCGCAGGTAATGTTTGGCGCGTACATCAATACTGAACGTATTTAAATGCTTCAGTGGGAATTCGTGCTGGAGAAAATCTGGGAAAGGCATGGGTAGATCAAGTTTTTACTCGATTATAGTGCAATTATGACAAAAACGACCGAGCGTTCGCTTGTTTGTCCGTTAAAATGTCGCTTCTTTTGGGTCCGCCCTTTGGGCGGGTGCTTCATTGTAAAGGAAAGAATATGCCATCGTTTGACGTAGTATCCGAAGCGGACATGATCGAGGTGCGCAACGCCGTCGACCAGAGCAACAAGGAAATCTCGACCCGCTTCGACTTCAAAGGCAGCGATGCGCGCGTAGAACAAAAAGAAAACGACCTGACGGCATTCGCCGATTCGGAGTTCCAGCTTGGCCAGGTGCGCGATGTGCTGACCAACAAGCTGGCCAAACGCAAGGTCGACGTGCGCTTCCTCGACGAAGGCAAGGTAGAGAAGATTGGTGGGGACAAAGTCAAGCAGGTCATCAAGGTGAAGAACGGTCTCGATTCCGAGACCGCCAAGAAGATCACCAAGGTAATCAAGGAAAGCAAGATGAAGGTCCAGGCCAGCATCCAGGGCGAGTCGGTACGTGTGAGCGGTGCCAAGCGCGACGACCTGCAGGCTGCGATGCAGCTGCTGCGTAAGGAAGTACCCGACACGCCTCTGGAATTCAATAATTTCCGCGATTGATCGAAGGACTGTAATGAAACGTGTTGACGATTTCCGCCTCAAGTTTGGCGACAAAGAGTATGTGCCAATCATGATCGGCGGGATGGGCGTGGATATTTCCACGACCGAACTGGCGCTGGAAGCAGCGCGCCTTGGCGGCATCGGCCATATTTCCGATGCGATGGTGGAGGATGTTTCGGACCGCAAGTTCGACACCACCTTCGTCAAGGACAAGACCCGCCTGTACAAGCACAACATCAATAACATGGACAAGTCCGCGGTGCAGTTCGACCTCGGTCGCCTGGCCGAAGCACAGCGCCGCCACATCGGCGACACCATGCAGCGCAAGCAAGGCCCTGGCCTGATCTTCGTGAACTGCATGGAGAAGCTGACCATGAACGGTCCTAAGGAAACCCTGCGCACCCGCCTGAATGCGGCGCTGGACGCGGGCATCGACGGCATCACGCTGTCGGCCGGCCTGCACTTCGGCTCCTTCGCGCTGATGGCCGACCACCCGCGCTTCCGCGAAGCCAAGCTGGGCATCATCGTGTCCTCCGTGCGCGCGCTGCAGATCTTCCTGCGCAAGAACCAGAAGCTGAACCGCCTGCCCGACTACGTGATCGTGGAAGGCCCGCTGGCCGGCGGCCACCTGGGCTTTGGCCTGGAAGACTGGAAGGATTTCGACCTGCACCAGATCGTGCAGGAGATCCTGGACTACATGAAGGCGGAAAACCTGGACGTTCCAGTGATCGCCGCGGGCGGCGTATTCACCGGCAGCGACGCGGTGTCTTTCCTGGAAATGGGCGCGGCCGGCGTGCAGGTGGCGACCCGCTTTACCGTGACCAGGGAGTGCGGCCTGCCTGACGACGTGAAGCAGGAATACTTCAAGGCCACTGAAGACGACGTGATCGTCAACGGCATTTCGCCGACCGGCTATCCGATGCGCATGCTGAAGCAGACCCCTGCTATCGGCGCCGGCATCCGTCCTGGCTGCGAATCCTACGGCTACCTGCTCGATGCAACCGGCAATTGCGCCTACATCAATTCGTACAACCGCGAAGTGGTGGCCAACGGCGGCACCGACAAGGGCATCAAGGTGATGGACAAGACCTGCCTGTGCACCCACATGCGCAACTTCAACTGCTGGACTTGCGGCCACTACACCTACCGCCTGAAGGACACTTCTTTCAAGAAGCCGGATGGTTCCTACCAGCTGCTGACGGCGGAACACGTGTTCAAGGACTACCAGTTCTCGACCGATAATTCTATAGCTTTACCTGAGAAAGAGTTCTAATTCGCTGGACGGAAAATGTCCACTTCGGGGTCAGGAACGAAAGTGGACATTTTCCGGTTTAGCCTTCCTTGTTGATGCGGGCGATCAAGGCGCCCAGCACCTCCTCCGCCATATCGTTCTCAACCTGGCACGTCCCGGCATTCTCATGCCCGCCCCCGCCGTATTCCAGCATCAGCGCCCCGATATTGGTCCTTGACGTACGGTTCAGGATCGATTTCCCCGTGGCGAACACCGTATTCTGGTTCTTCAGCCCCCACAGCACGTGGATCGAGATATTCTGGTCAGGATACAGTGCATAAATGACAAAGCGGTTACCCGCATAAATCGTCTCTTCATTGCGCAGGTCCAGCACCACCAGGTTCTTATGCACGGTTGAGCAGCGCCGAATCTGCTCCTTGCATTTCTCCGCATGGTCGAAGTACAGGTCGCTGCGCTCCTTCACATCCGGCAGCGCCATGATCTCGCTGATCGTATGCGCCCGGCAGTAATCGATCAGGTCCATCATCAGGTTGTAGTTCGATATGCGGAAATCGCGGAAGCGCCCCAGGCCCGTGCGCGCGTCCATCAGGAAGTTCAGTAAATCCCAGCCCTTCGGGTTCAAAATTTCGTCGCGGTTGAATTGCGCCGAATCGCCCTTGTCCACCGCCAGCATCATGTCGTTCCAGGCCGAGGGGAATTTGTTGCCGCCGCCGTAATAGTCGTAGACCACGCGCGCCGCCGACGGCGCATTGGGATCGATGACGTGGTTCTGCCGGTCGCCCGTATTGCGGATGGTTTCAGACAGGTGGTGGTCGAACGCGAGATGGGCGCCCGACACGTAAGGGAGGTTGGTGGTGATATCGCGGCTGGTGATCGCGATTTTCCCGTCCTGCATATCCTTGGGGTGGACGAACAGGATCTCGTCGATCAAGTCCAGGTGCTTGAGCAGCACCGCGCACACCAGGCCATCAAAATCACTGCGGGTAACAAGGCGGAACTTCATGGAAGGCACCCCTATCGCTGATGAATTGGAAGCCCATATTACCGTGATCTTTCAAAGCCTGTCGAGCCGCCCCGCAAAGTCGTCGGCACGCATTTGACCAATCACATAATCGACGAAGGCGCGCGTCTTGGCGGGCAACAGCTTCTTGCTCGAATAGTAGATCGACAGCGCCCCCACCTCCGCATGCCACTCGGGCAGCAGCCGCACCAGCTGGCCCGATTCCAGCAGCGGCGCCGCGTGCGGCCCCGGCAGCAGCGCCACCCCCAGGCCCATGCAGGCCGCCTGCGCCATGGCTTCCGGGTCGTCGAAGGTGGCTACGGCCCGGAATTCGGCCACCGCTTCCTCACCGGCGCGATTGCGCAGCAGGTATTCGCGCAGGCGGCCCGTTTCGGCTGAGCGGCGCGCAACGCCTTCCCAGCCTGCCAGTTCGGAAGGGTGGCGCGGCAGCTTGCGCCCTGCCAGGTAACACGGCGCCGCCGTCACCAGGATGCGTGGCCGCCCCAGTTCGCGCGCCACCACACCCGGCGCCAGTTCGATGCCGCCGCCGATGGCCACGTCGTAGCCCTCCCCGATCAGGTCCACCGTGCGGTTATCGAAGCGCCAGTCGTGCTGCACGCCCGGATAGCGCGCCAGGAAGCCTTTCAACATCGGCAGGATATACATCCGCCCCACCCCATGCGCCACCGCCACCTTGAGGGTACCAGCCGGCTCGCCGGCGTCCTGCGCGGCGCCGGCGATGGCGCCCTGCAGCTCGGCCAGCGGCCCGCGCACCTGCTGCAGCAAACGCTCGCCGGCTTCCGTCAGCGCCAGCCGGCGCGTGCTGCGCTGGAACAGGCGCACGCCCAGCCGTGCTTCCAGCCGCGCCACGTTCTTGCTGACGGCCGCCGGGGTCAGCCCCAAGCGGCGCGCGGCCTCGGAAAAGCCGGCGCATTCGGCACTCTGCAGGAAGGCTTCGAGCAGGTTCAGTGGCTCCATTTAATACATTTGGTTGAAAGTGATACTCAATATTACCAGCTAGTCGAGATGCAATGTCGCGACCATACTAGCTCCATCCCAACCAAACTTGTAGGAGCAAATCATGAGCAAAATCGCTTTCGTTACCGGTGGTTCCCGCGGCATTGGCGCCGCCATCGTGCGCCGCCTGGCCAAAGACGGCGCCACCGTCGCCTTCACCTACCAGAGTTCCGGCGCCGC
>JBCNOX010000505.1:0-4293 GCA_039593645.1 Pseudoduganella sp. | reverse complement strand
GCGGGCGCTGGTTTTCACGAAGGCGTCGGCATGGATCGAGACGAACAGGTCGGCGTCGACCTTCCGGGCCTTTTCCACGCGCTTGCCGAGCGGGACGAAGTAGTCGCCGTCGCGCGTGAGCATGACGCGCATGTTCGGGTGGTCTTCGATCTTGTCTTTCAGGCGCTTGGCGATTGCCAGCACGATGTCTTTTTCGCGGCTGCCGCGCGCGCCCATGGCGCCAGGGTCCTCACCGCCGTGGCCGGGGTCAAGGGCGATGGTGAGCATGCGGACCATTTTCTCGGATCCGGATTTCTGGCCGGGCTTCTGGTGCGCTGGCGCCGGATCGGGCTCGCCAGGAGATGGCTTGCCGGATTGCGCGGCGATCGCCTGCGACTGGCCGGACGCATTGGCGCCAGGGATCGTTGCGCCAGGGGAGGATGGCGTGGCGCCGGGCAGGGTGGAGCCGGACTGGCCGAAGCCGGCTTGGCCCGTTGGCGTGGCGGATGCGGTGGACGGGCTGCTGGCGCCCTGGCCGTTGCCGCCCGCCGCCGCCTGGCCGCCTTGAGCGGATGTGCTGCCCTGGCCGGGGAGGGCCGGCTGGCCCGCGCCGCTCGCCTGGCCGGACGCTGCCGCTTGGCCGGAGGCTGCCGTTTGGCCTGGGACGTTTGGCTGGCCGGCCAGGGTTGGCTGGCCCGCAGCGTTGCCCTGGGCGCCAGGTACCGGGCGCGGTGACGAGCCGGCGGCGGGGGCCTGCGCCTTGTCATCCTGCGACCATTCGCCCTTTTCGATCAGCGCCGCGATCGGGTCGACTGCCTTGACCGGGTACAGGTCGAAGATCAGACGATGCTTGTAGTTGCCGACCGGTTCCAGCGTGAACACTTGCGGCGTGACTTTTTCCTTCAGGTCGAACACCAGCCGCACCACGTTCGGGCGGTTCTGGCCGACGCGCACTTCCTTGATGTACGGGTCGTTCGATTCGATCTTGGCGACCAGGCTTTTCAGCGTGGAGTTGAGCACCAGGCCTTCGATGTCGACCACCAGCCGGTCCGGGTCCGGAACCAGGAAGTGCTTGACCTTCAGGTCGGTGTCGTTTTCCAGCGTGACGCGCGTGTAGTCCTCGGCAGGCCAGACGCGAACCGCCAGGATCTGCGCGGCCTGCGCGGTCATTGGTGCGAGCACGGACAGCAACAGCGTGCCGCCGGCCTTGAGCACCGTGCGGCGGCTTACAGGTTTGGAGCGAACTGGAGGCGTTGAAGGCATGACGTACCAAGAGCTGAAGACGGCTGCAATTCTACATCACGTCCAGTGCCTGCTACAGAGAGGTAAACATGAAGGTCGGGCGGCGGCAACACACCATCCGCCTTCTCCGGCCATTCGACGATGCAGACGTTCTCGCGATTGAACTCCTCGCGGAAGCCGGCATCGAGGAATTCCTCCGGGCTGCCCATGCGATACAGGTCGAAGTGCACCACATTGGCCAGCTTGCCGTCGACCTGCACGCGATAGGGTTCGGACAGGGTATATGTCGGGCTTTTCACCGGACCCACATGGCCGGCCGCATGCAGCAGGGCGCGCGTCAGTGCGGTCTTGCCGGCGCCCAGGTCGCCATGCAGGTAGATCGCCATGCCTGGCAGCAGGGCGCGCGACAGCGCGGCGCCCAATGCCGCAGTACCGGCTTCGTCGTGGAGATGGGATTTAAAGTGCTGCATCGAATAAAATGATGGTTTGGATTTCCCCGCATTGTAAGGCCGTGTCACTCTCCCAAGCCAATTTAGACGAATTAGCCAGCCGCATCAAGGCATGGGGGCTGGAGCTCGGCTTTGCGGAAGTACGGATTGCTGATGTCGACCTGTCGGCCGCCGAGGCCGGGCTGCAAGCCTGGCTGGATGCCGGCATGCACGGCGATATGGACTATATGGCAAGCCACGGCATGAAGCGCGCCCGCCCGGCGGAACTGGTGCCGGGCACCGTGCGTGTGATCACGGCCCGCATGAACTACTTGCCTGGTGCGGCCGACGAGCACTGGCGCGAGCGCGAAACGGCGCGCCTGGCCGACCCCACGCAGGCAGTCATTTCGGTCTATGCCCGTGGCCGCGATTACCACAAGGTGCTGCGCGCGCGGCTGCAGCAACTGGCCGACAAGGTCAGTGCCGAAATCGGCCAGTTCGGCTATCGCGTGTTCACCGACTCGGCGCCGGTGATGGAGCTTCCGCTGGCGGAAAAGTCCGGCCTTGGTTGGCGCGGCAAGCATACTTTGCTGATCAACCGCAGCGCAGGTTCGATGTTCTTCATGGGCGAGATCCTGGTCGACCTGCCACTGCCGGTGGATGAACCGACCGGTGCGCACTGCGGCCAGTGCACGGCCTGCATCGATATCTGCCCGACCCAGGCCATTCTCGGCCCGGGCAAGCTGGATGCGCGGCGCTGCATTTCCTACCTGACCATCGAACTCAAAAGCGCCATTCCGGAGGAATTGCGGCCCTTGCTGGGCAACCGCGTCTACGGCTGCGACGATTGCCAGACCGTCTGCCCCTGGAACAAATTCGCCCAGCGTGCTACGCTGCCTGACTTCGACGAACGGCATGCACTGGGAAGCGCCGGCATGATCGAGCTGTTCGCATGGACCGAGGAAGAATTCAACCGCCGCATGGAAGGCAGCCCGATCCGCCGCATCGGCCACGAGCGCTGGCTGCGCAACCTCGCGGTCGGACTTGGCAACGCGGCGCGTATGGGCGCCAAGGGCGACCCAGCCATCCTGGCCGCGTTGCAGTCGCGCCGCGTCCATCCGTCGGAACTGGTGCGGGAACATGTGGAATGGGCACTTCGCCAGCACGATTAGGCACCTGATGGCGGCACTAGGGCATAATTGGATTGTCCTGGTCAAAAATCCCGAGTGACTAATTGTCTCCATTTGCGGAAGCAGTACAAAGTTATCGTGAATTGTCGCCTGTGAATGTGTGGCGGCATGGCAGTCCGGCAGAAAAGCGCGCCATCTTTGGTGGCTGGCTGCTGTTGCTGCTGCTGTGCGTCGCGCTGGGCGTGGCAACCGTCAAATGGAACTGGTCCGGGATTCCCATCGACATGGGCGGAATCACCGCCTACGTCACCGTCTATCCCCCGCTGCCGATCTGCCTGCTCCTGACGCTTACCTTGGGCTGGTGGTGGGGTGCAATCCCCGCCTATTGTTCGACCCTGGTGCTGGCGCTGTATGCCGGCATGCCCCTGCAATGGGCGCTGCTGTTTGCCTGCGCCAACCCGCTTGGGTTCAGCATCCTGGCGATCGGTTACCGCGCCATGGTAATGCGGCGCGATCTGCGCCAACTGACTTCGCTGCTGTTCTACATCCAGCTCTGTTTTGTTGCCAGCATTTTCGGTTCGTCCGGGGCCCTGATCTGGAGCTACACCAACCACATTGCGCCCGGGGCGCAATTGCCGATCTGGCAGGGCTGGTGGCTGGGCGCCTTCCTGCAAAGCGTGCTGATTGGCGGGCCGGCGATGGCCGTGCTGTGGCCGCAAGTGGACCGCTGGCAGCTGCTGCGCCAGAAGCTGATGCGCAAGCGGCGCGGCGGCTCGCGCCGCTCCGTGCTGCGCATGCTGGCGGCGGTGGCGGCCGGCGTACTGATGTATGGCTTTGTCACGATCCGCCTGGCGGAGGCCGATGCCGTCCACGCGCCGGAAGTGTTCCGCCAGACCGTGTGGATCTTCTACTGGGTGTTCGCAGCGATCACGCTGTTCATCGCCTTCTTCGGCTACCAGTTGTTCTCGCACTGGCAAGACTCGACCGATGGCCTGCTAAACGAAATGCAGCGCATGAATATCGACCTGGAACGCCTGGCCACGACGGATGCGCTGACCGGCCTGTTGAACCGCCGCGCCGCCGATCGTCACCTTGATGCGGAATGGCACCGCGCACGCCGTTCCGGCCATGCCTCGTCCCTGGTGCTGCTCGATATCGACCACTTCAAGCAGGTCAACGACCAATACGGCCACCCGGGCGGCGACGCGGCACTGCGCATGCTGGCGGCCTGCATCCGCTCGGTGATGCGGGAGGTCGATGTCGGGGCGCGCTATGGCGGCGAGGAATTCCTGATCGTGCTGCCGGAAACGGGGCGTGACGGGGCCTTCGTTTTTGCGGAACGCCTGCGCGAACGTGTGGCCGGTTGCGACATCAACCACGACAACCGGCTGTTCCGCTGCCACGTCAGCCTTGGCATCGCGGTCAGCGACAAGCACGAGGCCAGTTATGAACATTGGGTGCGGCGGGCCGACGAGGCCCTGTATCGCGCCAAGCAGGGCGGCCGCAACCAGGTC
>JBCNOX010000504.1:0-4298 GCA_039593645.1 Pseudoduganella sp. | reverse complement strand
AGCCGGCGCTCGCCGTAGACCAGCGCTTCGGCCTGGGGCGTACGTTGCGCTGAAGCAAAAATAAATTGATGGATCAGGTCGCTCATATTACTTCGTCAATAAGGATTGCATTAATTATATTGCAAAAACACCGCATCCTTGCCTTGCATCACCCCGCCAGCACGGTGAATGCAGGATTGTTGCAACAATCCACGCACAAGCCACAGTATTGCATTTAATATATGGTTCTCTGAGCAAAATCAATCTGCGTTGTGAAAAATCCTGCTAGCCCCCCGTCGCCGCCCAAGCCGGCTGTTGCCCTGGTTGTCGGCCTGTGCAGCCACGGCCTGTCCGTGGTGCGCGGCCTGCACGACGCGGGAGTGGAAGTGTACGCGCTGGAGAAGGATGCGTGGCGGCCCGGCGTGCGCAGCAATGCCATCCGCCACACTTTCCTGTGCAGTGAGGCCGAGATGGCCGACCTGGTGCCGACCCTGGCCGCCGTGCGCGCGCGCCTGCCGCAGGACCGCCAGGTGGTGCTGTTTCCCAGCAACGACACCCATGTGCGCCAGATGGGCGAGGGCCTCGCGCAGCTGCTGCCGCATTACCTGTTGAGCTGGGCCCATTGTGCCGGCCACGTGCTGCGGCTGCAGCGCAAGAACGAACTGGAGCAGGCGGCCCGCAGCCAGGGCTTGAATTACCCGCGCTCGGCCACGCTGGCCGCCGTGGCCGAGGCCGAAGCGGCGGTGGCCGGCTTCCGCTACCCGGTGATCCTGAAACCGGCGCGCCCGCTGTCCTCGTTCAAGACGGCGCTGGCGCAGACCCTGCCTGAACTGCTGGCCCTGCTCGAGCAATACCAGGGCGACTTGCCGATCCTGGCCCAGGAATACATCGCTGGCGGCGACGACAGCCTGTATTTCGGCGCCCTCGTACTCGACCGCGGCATCGTGGTGCAGGAAATGGTCGGCCGCAAAATCGCCTCGTTCCCGCCGGCGCGCGGCCAGACCACGGTGGCCGAAAGCGTCGAGGCGCCGGAAGTGCTGGCCCTGACGCGCCAGTTCTTTGCCGGCCTGGAGATGTCGGGCCCGGTGTCGCTCGAGCTCAAGCGCGCGCCGGACGGCAGCTTCTGGGTCATCGAGCCGACCGTCGGGCGCACCGACTTCTGGCTGGAACTGTGCGTGGCCGCCGGCTTCAACCAGGTCTACCAGGAATACCAGCTGGCCCTGGGCCAGCCGGCCCAGCCGGGCGCCCTGCGCGGCCCGGTGACCTGGTTCGATGCCGAAAACGATGCCCGCTCCTACTGGCGCGCCATCAAGGCCGAGCGCAGCTTGCGCCCTTACGGCGGCAAGCGCCCGGCGTTCACCTACTGGCGCGCCAACGATCCCCTGCCCTTCCTGCAAGCCTGCCGCATCGGCCTGGCGTGGCGCATGCGCGCCCGCCTGAAGCGGCTGGCGGCCACCCTGCGCGGCCAGCGCGGCAATGCGCTGCGGGTACGCGAGCTGCCGATGGAGCAGCCGTTGCCGCCCGAGCTGGCCCAGTGGCTGCGCGAGCACCAGCCGGACCCGCTGTTCTGCACGCTGGACTGGTATGAAGCCCTGGTCAAGTTCGAACGCGAGGTGCATCCGGACAGCGGGCGCCGTTTCAGCTGGGTGTTTGCCTGGCGCGGCGAGCAGCTCTGCCTGGCGGCGCCGGTGGAACGGCTGCCCGGCCTGCTGCGCAGCATGGAAGTGCGTCTGCTGAGCAATTTCTATTCGCCCTGCGTCGGCCTGTTCATCGACCGCAGCGCCCTGGCCCCTGCCGACAGCTGGCAGGTACTGCTGCAGGCGCTGGACCGGCTCGACAAGGGCTGGCTCAAGCTCAGCGCGGCGCCGGCCAGTCTGCAGCAGGCCGAGCAGGCCAGCGCCGGGCTGGCCGCGGAGCGCCACGCGGTGCTGCGGGTGCCGCTGTCGGCCAATTATTCGGCCTACGCGCCGGACCTGGACAGCTACTGGGCCAAGCGCCCTTCCCAGCTGCTCAACACGCTCAAGCGCAAGGGCAAAGCGCTGAGCCGCGCAGCGCACCGTTTCGAGGTGGTGACGGCGCCGACGGCGCAGCAGGTGGAGCATTACTGGTCGACCTACAGCCATAGCTGGAAGGGCGGCGAACCGTCGCGCTCCTTCATCGACTGGCTGATCCAATGGAGCGCCGCGCGCGGCTATTTGCGCCTGGGCCTGCTGTACCTGGAGCAGCAGGTGGTCGCCAGCCAGCTCTGGCTGGTCAACGACGGCGTGGCGCATATTTTCAAGCTGGCCCAGGATTGCAACGCCGACCGCTTCTCGCCCGGCAGCCTGCTGACCGGGCACCTGATCGAGCATGTCTACCGCCACGACCGGGTCGAGCGCATCGACTTCATGCTGGGCGCCGATCCCTACAAGGGCCTGTGGATGGAGCAGGAAAACCCCTACTTCACGCTGGAAGTGCTGAACCGGCGCCATGTGCTGGCGCCAGCGCTGCGCCTGTACCTGGCGCTGCGCGGACTGTTGCGCCAGCGCCGCGCCGGCAGCGCCGGCGGGCTGGCCGTGGCAGCAGGCTGATCGGGCGGCGCGCCACACCCACAGCGCGCCGCTGTTCCATAATCGACAACTATGATGCACAATATGCAATTCAGGCGACAACAGGGCGCCCCTTGCCGGCTGGCGTGCTGGACCGGGAAAAAGCGGACCATGTACCATGTCACTTTTATTGCTGCTACGGAGTAACGCATGTATTTGGAAGAAGTAAAGACCATCCTGACCGATGTGCTGGCCCTCGGTCCCGCCGGACGCAGCCTGAACGAACACTCGGCCCTGCTGGGCAGCCTGCCCGAGCTCGACTCGATGGCAGTGGTGCAGCTGATTGGCGCCCTGGAAGAACAGTTCGGTTTCACCATCGACGACGATGAAATCGACGCGGCCACTTTCGCCACCCTGGGCAGCCTGGCCGCCTTCGTGCAGCACAAGCTGACTGCATAATGCCGGCACCGGTACAGCCTTTGTTCCTCGGCCAGGGCGGTGCCGCCCGCTTCGGGCTGTACCACGCGCCGGAAGGGCCCTGCCGCGGCGCCTGGCTGTACCTGCCGCCGCTGGGCGAAGAAATGAACAAGGCGCGCCGCATGGCGGCGCTGCAGGCGGCCGCCCTGGCGCGCCAGGGCTATGCGGTGCTGCAGCTCGACCTGCACGGCTGCGGCGACAGCGCCGGCGATTTCGGCGACGCCAGCTGGGACAGCTGGCTGGCCGATGTGGCGACCGGCCTGGACTGGCTGTCCGCCACCCTCGGTGCCGCCCTGCCGCAGCCGCCCGGCCTGTGGGGCTTGCGCCTGGGGGCCCTGCTGGCGCTCGACTACGCCAGCCGCGCTGCCGTGGCGCCGGCCGCCCTGCTGCTGTGGCAACCGGTGCTGCAAGGCAGCGCCCACCTGACCCAATTCCTGCGCCTGAAAGTCGCGGCCCAGATGCTGGGCGAAGAGCGCGCCGAGGGCGGCACGGCCGCCTTGCGCGCCGCCCTGGCGCGCGGCGAGGCGCAGGAAATCGCCGGCTACCTGCTGGCGCCGGCGCTGGCCCTGGGCTTCGACGGCCTGGAGGCCGGCCGCCTGCCGCCACCCTGCCCCGTGCACTGGTGCGAGGTGGTACCGGAAGCGGGCCGTCCCCTGCCGCCCGCCTCCGACCGCGTGCTGAAAGCCTGGCAGCAAGCTGGCGTCGCCGCCGCGCTGCGCCTGGTGGCCGGCCCGCAGTTCTGGGCCACCCAGGAAATCGCCGAAGCGCCGGCCCTGCTGGCGGCCACCTGCGACGTGCTGGACGAGGTTTGCCATGCCTGACGACCAGGCCCTCAGCTTTGCCTGCCGCGGCGAGCCCCTGGTCGGCATCCTCAGCCCATCGGACAGCCCTGCCACGCGCGGCGTGCTGGTGATTGTCGGCGGCCCGCAATACCGCGCCGGCAGCCACCGCCAGTTCACCCTGCTGGCCCGCGCGCTGGCCGGGCGCGGCATCCCGGTGCTGCGCTTCGACTACCGCGGCATGGGCGACAGCGCTGGCGCGGCGCGCGGCTTCGAACAGGTGGAAGACGACGTGGCGGCCGCCATCGACGCTTTCCAGGCCGCCGTGCCGGGCTTGCGCGAAGTGGTGCTGTGGGGCCTGTGCGACGGCGCCGCCGCCGCCCTGTTCTATGGCCACCGCGACGCCCGCGTGCGCGGCCTGGTGCTGCTCAATCCCTGGGCGCGCACCGCGGCCGGCCTGGCGCGCAGCACCCTCAAGCATTATTACTGGCAGCGCCTGCGCGACCCCGCGCTGTGGCGCAAGCTGTTCAGTGGC
>JBCNOX010000503.1:0-4301 GCA_039593645.1 Pseudoduganella sp. | reverse complement strand
GTGGATGGCCTGGTCAACGGCTTGAACGTGTACCAGGAGCCGTACTACCAGGTTGACCTGAACGTGGCCTACAACATCACCAAGGAGCTGAGCCTGACCGCCTCGGTGCTGAACCTGACCAAGGAAGAAACCCGGTCCCACCTGGGCAATGACACCAAGGACCGCTTCTATTCGAACGGTTATGCTGGCCGCATTGCCTACTTTGGCCTGAACTACAAGTTCTGATGCTTCCCTCCTTCCTCCCCATGCCTCGCGGCTGGGGAGGTTTTTTCCTGTTTTGGGTGCCGCAATGAACCAGCACAACCGAATCAGCAAGATCACAATCATTGGTGGAGGGAGCGCCGGCTGGATGGCAGCGGCGGCACTGGCCACCTATCTTGGCAAGGGGGCCTCGGTGCGCCTGGTCGAGTCCGAGGAAATCGGTATCGTCGGCGTGGGCGAAGCCAGCGTTCCCCATATCAGGCTATTCAACGGCCAGATGCTCGGCATCGACGAGGCCGAGTTCATCAGGCGTACGCAGGGCACAATCAAGCTCGGAATCGAGTTCAGGGATTGGAGCCGCATCGGCGACAGCTATATCCATGGCTTTGGCACCATCGGCCGCTCGGTCGGGCCGCTGCCTTTTTACCAGTTCTGGCTTAAGCTGTTCCAATCCGGCCGCGCCGCGCCGATTGGCGAATACTCGCCGCAGACTGTCATGGCGCTGCAGGGAAAGTTCGCTCCCAGCGACCGCAATGCGCCAGCGGGATCCCCGCTGGCCGACATCGCCTATGCCTACCATTTCGACGCCGGCCTGTACGCGCGCTTCCTGCGCGAACTGGCCGAACAGCGCGGCGTGCAGCGCATCGAAGGCAAGATCGTTGGCGTGGACCAGCGTGCCGGCGATGGCTTTATCGAATCGGTGACGCTGGAAAACGGGCAGGTGGTGGACGGCGAATTGTTCATCGATTGTTCGGGCTTCCGTGGCCTGCTGATCGAGCAGACGCTGAAAACCGGCTACGTGGACTGGACGCACTGGCTGCCGTGCGACCGCGCGATGGCGGTGCCGTGCGAAGGCGTGGCCCCGATTACGCCCTATACGCGCTCGACTGCGCGCTCGGCGGGCTGGCAGTGGCGCATCCCGCTGCAGCACCGCACCGGCAATGGCTATGTCTATTCGAGCCAACATATGAGCGACGACGAAGCCGCGGCAACCCTGCTGGGGAACCTGGACGGCAAGGCTCTGGCCGAACCGCGCGCGCTGCGCTTCACCACAGGCATGCGCAGGAAATTCTGGAACAGGAACGTGGTGGCGCTGGGACTGGCCAGCGGTTTCCTGGAGCCGCTTGAATCCACCAGCATTTACCTCGCCCAGTCGGGCATTACCCGCTTGCTGGCATTATTTCCCAAGCGCGACTTCAACCCGCTGCTTGCCGAACGCTTTAACCGCGAATCCGTATTCGAATATGAGCGGGTGCGGGATTTCCTGATCCTGCACTACAACGCCACCGAACGTAACGACTCGCCGTTCTGGGACTACTGCCGCAGCATGTCGATCCCGGACAGCTTGCGCGAAGCGATTGAACTGTTCCGCTGCGACGGACGCTACTTCCGCCATGGCGAAGACTTCTTCGCCTTGCCAAGCTGGGTGCAGGTGATGCTGGGCCAGCGCATCATGCCGCAAAGCTATCACCCGATCGTGGACGACATGCCTGAAGAAAAGCTGGTCGACGTAGTTGAAAGCATGCGGGCGACGCTGGCAAACGCGGTAGCCGCCATGCCATCCCACCAGCAGTGGATCGATCGTCATTGGAAGGCGAGTGCACCATGAGCACGCACCTGTATTGGCGCTCCCTGCTAGCTTTGCTGCTGGGCCTTTGCCTGACGGTTGTCGCCGCGGTCGCGACGGCGGCTGCGCCGGGCCGCACTGTCATCGAAAAAGGCTGGACCTTCCGCCTTCTGCCCGGAAACGCGCAACTCGCCGCGCATCCGGAGGCCTTGCCATGGCATGCCGCGAAGGTGCCCGGCACTGTGCACACCGACCTGCTTGCGCTCCGCCTGATCCCCGACCCCTACGTCGGCGCGCCGGAGGCTGGCCTGCAGTGGATCGGGCTCGCGGACTGGGAATACCGCACACGCTTCGATGCGCCGCGGCGGGCGAAACGCAGTGACCTGGTGTTCGAAGGACTGGATACCTTTGCCGAGGTATGGCTGAATGGCGAAAAGCTGCTCGATGCCGACAATGCCTTCCGCACCTGGCGTATCGCGGTGCAGGACAGGCTTCGTCCGAAAGGAAACGAGCTGCGTATCGTATTGCGTTCGCCGATCACCAGGCTGCTTCCTGCCGTGCGCTCGATGCCGCGCAAGCTGGCCGGCAATTATCCCTCGCCCTATGGCGATGAGCCGCCGGACGCGATGACGGGAAACTTCGCGCGCAAGCCCGGCTACCACTATGGATGGGATTGGGGCCCGCGCTACGTAACCGCCGGCATCTGGAAGCCGGTCGTCCTGGAAAGCTGGGATGCGGTGCGCATCGACAACGTGCAACTGCGCCAGGATCATGTCGACGGAGAGCGTGCCGAAATCGCGGCAGTAGTATCGGCTGAAGCGGTGCGCAGTGGCCCGTTGGACATGCGGTTGTGGCAAGTTGCGCCGGGCGGAAAAAAACGTACCCTGGCAGCACTGCGCCGCGTTGAACTGCAGGCGGGCGGCAACCGCATCGAAGTCCCGGTGCGCATCGACCGTCCGCAACGCTGGTACCCGAACGGCTATGGCGCGCAGCCGCTGTATCAATTCGAGGTCGAAATCGGCGATGGCAAGGCGGCCGTGGTCAAAGCCAGCGCCCGCACCGGCTTGCGCAGCATCGCCCTGCACCGCGAACCGGACGAAAAGGGCAGGAGCTTCTATTTCGAGGTCAACGGCATTCCCGTGTTCGCCAAAGGTGCCAACAGCATCCCTTTCGACATGTTCCAGCCACGCGTGAGCAAAGCGCAATTGCGCCGCGTCCTGCAATCGGCGCGCGATGCCAACATGAACTTTCTGCGCAGCTGGGGCGGCGGCTATTATGAGAGCGATGAGTTCTTCGACCTGGCGGACGAACTTGGCCTGCTGGTGTGGCAGGACTTCATGTTCGGCGGCGGCATGCCGCCGGCGTATGACGACGGCTTTCGCGCCAATGCGGTCGCCGAAGCGCGCGACAATATACGGCGGCTGCGCAACCATCCGAGCCTTGCACTGTGGTGCGGCAACAATGAAGAAGAAATCTCCTGGAAGTATTGGGGGCCAGGCAAGGCGATGATGGAGGCCGATCCGGCCTTCGCCACCAAGGTCTGGAACGGCTACGTGCAGCTGTTCGGCACCGATCTGCGCAAGGTAGTGGCGGAGGAGGGCGGCGGCATCGCCTACTGGGCCAGTTCGCCGAGCGATGACCTGGCAGAAGCCGCCAATACGCCGGCTAGCGGCGATATGCACTACTGGGAAGTATGGGGCAACCCGGCGCACCCGCCATCGAAATACCTGGAGGTTACGCCGCGCTTTATGTCCGAGTACGGACTGCAGGCATGGCCGGTACAGCGCACCATTGACGCCTTTGCCAGGCGCAGCGAGCAGGGGATCGCCACGCCCGTCATCGAAGCGCACCAGAAGTTCATGGCCGGCAAGGGCAACGAGCGCCTGCTGAAGTACGTGAACTACGAATTCGGCGAACCGAAGAATTTTGAGGCCTTCGTCTATCTTGGCCAGTTGGCGCAGGCCGAAGGCATCGAACTGGCGGCGCTTCACCATCGTGCCAGCCGTCCGTACACAATGGGATCGCTGTACTGGCAGCTCAATGACGTATGGCCGGGCGCTTCGTGGTCGAGCCTGGACTGGTTCGGGCGCTGGAAGGCGCTGCATTTCCACGCGCGCCGCTTTTATGCGCCGGTCGCCGTGGCAGCGCTGCGCGATGCCGAAGGCAAGACTTCCCTCAGCCTGCTCAACGACCGCACGCACCCGGTGCGCGGCAAATTGCGGCTGCGGCTGATGACGCTCGACGGCGAACTGCTGCGCGAGGAAATCAAGCCGGTCGAACTCGCGCCACTGTCCGCCGCCAGGCTGGCCAACTATACCGATGCCGAATTGCTGGGAAATGCCGATCCCGCCTCCACCGTCGCAGTCTTCGATTTGCAGGCGGAAGGCGAACCCGCTTCGCGCCGCGTGGTGTACTTCAAGGCCGCAAAGGACATGCGCTGGCCCGAGCCTGGCCTGAGTGCGGAGCTGCACCGCCACGGCAACGGCTTCGCGCTCGAAATGCGTGCGGCGAAATTCGCCCGCGCCGTGTGGGT
>JBCNOX010000502.1:0-4303 GCA_039593645.1 Pseudoduganella sp. | reverse complement strand
AGGTAGGCGTCACCATCGTCAAGGACCAGTCCCTGGTGACGGTCGAATCCGACAAAGCTTCCATGGAGATCCCATCGTCGCACGCCGGCGTGGTGAAAGAAGTGAAGGTCAAGGTTGGCGACAAGGTTGCCGAAGGCTCCCTGGTGCTGATCGTCGACGCCGTCGGTGGCGCCGCCGCCCCGGCAGCAGCTCCAGCTGCGGCCCCAGCTCCAGCGGCTGCCGCCGCGCCGGCTCCGGCCGCCGCAGCTGCACCGGCCCCCGCACCAGCCGCAGCCCCTGCAGCCGCTCCGGCAGTCGCCGGCGCAACCGGCAAGCTGGCCCACGCCTCCCCATCGGTCCGCAAGTTCGCCCGTGAACTGGGCGTGGATGTGACCCGCGTTGGCGGCACCGGCCCGAAAGGCCGCGTGACCCAGCAGGACGTGCAGAACTACGTCAAAGGCATCGTTTCCGGCGCAGTTTCGGCGCCTGGCGCCGCTGCCGCACCAGCCGCTGGCGGTGCTGGCCTGAACCTGCTGCCATGGCCGTCGCTGGACTTCAGCAAGTTCGGCGAAGCCGAACTGTCCCCGCTGCCGCGCATCAAGAAGATCTCCGGCCCGAACCTGCATCGCAACTGGGTCATGATCCCGCACGTGACGCAGTTCGAAGACGCCGACATCACCGACCTGGAACAGTTCCGCGTCGACAGCAACAACGCGAACGCCAAGAACAAGGATGCCGTCAAGCTCACCATGCTGGCATTCGTGATCAAGGCTTCCGTGACCGCGCTGAAGAAATTCCCGACCTTCAATTCGTCCCTGGACGAGAAGGGCGAGAACCTGATCCTGAAGAAGTACTACAACATCGGCTTCGCCGCCGACACGCCGCAAGGCCTGGTGGTGCCGGTCGTGAAGAACGCCGACCAGAAGTCCGTGACCCAGATCGCCAAGGAAATGGGCGAACTTTCGCTGGCCGCACGCGAAGGCAAGCTGAAGCCGACCGATATGCAGGGCGCCTGCTTCACCATTTCCTCGCTGGGCGGCATCGGCGGAACTGCTTTCACGCCAATCGTGAACGCACCGGAAGTGGCAATCCTCGGCCTGTCCAAGTCTTCGATGAAGCCAGTATGGGACGGCAAGCAGTTCGTGCCGCGCCTGATGCTGCCGCTGTCGCTGTCCTACGACCACCGCGTGATCGACGGCGCATCCGGCGCACGCTTCGCTGCATACCTGGCCGAAGTGCTGGCCGATATGCGCAAGATCCTGCTGTAAGGAGGCCGCGATGATCGAAGTTAAAGTACCGAACATCGGCGACTTCAAGGACGTTGAAGTGATCGAGCTGCTGGTCAAGGTTGGCGATACCGTCAAGGTCGACCAGTCGCTGGCCACCGTCGAATCCGACAAGGCATCGATGGAGATTCCGTCGACCCACGCTGGCGTGATCAAGGAACTGAAGATCAAGGTTGGCGACAAGGTGAGCGAAGGCTCCGCGCTGATGGTGCTGGAAGAAGCTGCCGGCGCTGCTGCCGCGCCAGCCGCCGCGCCGGCGCCGGCAGCATCCGCGCCTGCCCCTGCTGCCGCTCCGGCACCAGCCGCTCCGGCGGCACCGGTGGCCGCACCGCAAGCTGGCGGCTACGCGGGCCAGGTCGACATCACCTGCGACATGATGGTCCTGGGCGGCGGCCCAGGCGGCTACTCCGCCGCCTTCCGCTCCGCAGACCTGGGCATGAACACCGTGCTGGTCGAGAAATACGCGACCCTGGGCGGCGTCTGCCTGAACGTCGGCTGCATCCCATCGAAAGCCCTGCTGCACCTGGCAGCCGTGATCGATGAAACCAGCCACATGGCCAAGAACGGCGTCACCTTCGCCAAGCCACAGGTCGACATCGACCAGGTGCGCAGCTACAAGGAAGGCGTCATCAAGAAGATGACCACCGGCCTGGCCGGCATGGCCAAGATGCGCAAGGTGAACGTGGTGCAGGGCGTGGGCCAGTTCCTGAGCACTAACCATATCGAAGTCACCGCAGCAGACGGCAGCAAGAAAGTAGTGCAGTTCAAGCAGGCCATCATCGCCGCTGGTTCCAGCGTGGTGAAGCTGCCATTCGTCCCTGAGGACAACCGTATCGTCGACAGCACCGGCGCACTCGAACTGCGCTTCATGCCGAAGAAGATGCTGGTCATCGGCGGCGGCATCATCGGCCTGGAAATGGCCACCGTGTACAGCACCTTCGGCGCGCGCATCGACGTGGTCGAAATGATGGACGGCCTGATGCAGGGCGCCGACCGCGAAGCCGTCAAAGTCTGGCAGAAGTACAACGAAAAGCGCTTCGACCGCATCATGACCAAGACCAAGACCGTTGGCGTGGAAGCGCTGCCGGAAGGTATCAAGGTCACCTTCGAAGCAGCCGAAGCCGGCGCCACCGCACCGGAACCGCAGATCTACGACATGGTCCTGGTCGCAGTTGGCCGCAGCCCGAACGGCAAGAAGCTCGCCGCCGACAAGGCCGGCGTGATCGTCACCGACCGCGGCTTCATCAACGTCGACAGCCAGATGCGCACCAACGTGCCGCACATCTTCGCGATCGGCGACATCGTCGGCCAGCCGATGCTCGCGCACAAAGCCGTGCACGAAGCACACGTAGCCGCCGAAGCCGCGCATGGCGAGAAAGCCCACTTCGATGCCAAGATCATCCCATCGGTGGCCTACACCGATCCGGAAGTGGCGTGGGCCGGCATCACCGAAGACGAAGCGAAAGCCAAGGGCATCAAGGTCGAGAAGGGCCACTTCCCATGGGCAGCCAGCGGCCGCGCCGTTGCGAATGGCCGTGACGAAGGCTTCACCAAGCTGCTGTTCGACGCGGAAACCCACCGCATCATCGGCGGCACCATCGTCGGCACCCACGCCGGTGACATGATTGGTGAAATCGCCCTGGCAATCGAGATGGGCGCCGACGGCATCGACATCGGCAAGACGATCCACCCGCACCCAACCCTGGGTGAATCGATCGGCATGGCCGCGGAAGCCTACGAAGGCGTCTGCACCGACCTGCCGCCGCCACGCAAGCGCTAAGCTTGCTCCAGCAAAATGTCCACCTCGGGGTCAGGAACCAAGGTGGACATTTTCTTTTCTTTAACGCGCGGCGTCGGCTGCGCGTAATCTTTGTACCGTCTTCGTTGAAACTTTGAAGTGCTTTGCAATTTGTGCTGGGCTGTGCTGACCTGCGCGCAACGCATCGGCGATGGCCTCCTGGCGCGTCTTTTTGTTGTCCACCACGGGTAGTGGGGGCGGCTTCAATGGATTGTGTCCGCCAATTCCGGCGGATACGAAGTCACAATAAGCCAGCTTGCGCTCGCTATCGTTCGTGCCGTGAAAGCGCTGCAGAATGGTCGATGTATCGAGCCAATCGGGCGCTGTAACAAGACCGGCCGTCGCCCGGTAGCTGCTCCAGCGCCAGTCTGCAGCGTTGGCAACAAGGCCCGCTCGCACTGGATTCAATGCGATGTATCGAACCAGCTCCATGAAATGTGATTCTTCCTCCAATAGCACAGAATGGAAGCGGCCTTGAAATACGTGCCCCGTCAGCCCGTGCAGCACGTTGAAGTGTTGCGAGTACACGCAGTTCAAAAAATGCATGCCTTCCGATAAGTTAGGCATCGGCGTTTCTAGCAGCAAATGGAAATGGTTCGGCATCTGGCAATAAGCATGGCAGATAAAGCCGAAACGGTCGGCGGTGCGGTCGACCAGATCATGCCAGATCAGGTAGTCGCGGTCGTCGAGATAAATATTTGCCTTGCGATTGCCGCGTGCGGTGACGTGGTAAAAGGCATCTGGGAGCAAAGGGCGCGGTGGTCGGCTCATTCACCGACGATAGCACCGTGACAATAATGCGAGCTGATTTAGATCAGGGAAACAGCAGGGACATGAGGCGGAAGGAAAATGTCCACTTTCCTTCCTGACCCCAAGGTGGACATTACTTCTGATTACGGTATTGCTCGAAGTGTTTGCCATAGTCTTCCCAGTTATCGTCAAACATCTTGCTGAACTGGTCCATGAAGTAGGACTTGGCTTCGTCTTTTTTGAGCTTGAAGGATTCCAGGTCGGGCTGGGCGCGTGCTACCAGGTAGGTGTTGTAGCGGGCGGCTGCGAACAGCAGGCTGGCGCCAACCAGTTGCGGCGCGCCTTTGTTGCTGTTTTCGTGGACGTTGGCCAGTGCAATGTAGGCGTCGATGTTTTCGAAGAATTTCTGGTCGTCGTTCTGCTGCTGTTGGGTTGCTTGTTCGCTCATGATTTACTACCAATAAGTTGATACTAGGGGTGGGCATCGTGA
>JBCNOX010000501.1:0-4306 GCA_039593645.1 Pseudoduganella sp. | reverse complement strand
TCTCGGCCAGCTTGCGCGCCTGTGCATCGGCACGGGCGTTGAAGCCGATGATGACTGCCTTGGAAGCGGTCGCCAGGTTGACGTCCGATTCCGAGATGCCGCCCACCGCTGCGTGCACGATCTGTACCCGCACTTCGGAGGTCGACAGCTTCTGCAGCGAGCCAACCAGCGCTTCCTGCGAACCTTGCACGTCGGTCTTGATGATCAGAGGCAGGTTCTTCACTTCGCCTTCGGCCATCTGGTCGAACATGTTTTCCAGCTTCGCGGCTTGCTGCTTTGCCAGCTTCACGTCGCGGAACTTACCTTGACGGAACAGGCCGATCTCACGGGCTTTACGCTCGTCAGCCATGACCATGGCTTCTTCACCGGCGGCCGGCACTTCGGTCAGGCCCTGGATCTCCACTGGGATCGAAGGACCGGCTTCCGAAATGGCCTTGCCGTTTTCGTCCAGCATCGCACGAACGCGGCCGAAGGACGAACCAGCCAGCACCACGTCGCCACGGCGCAGGGTACCGGATTGCACCAGGATGGTGGCCACAGGACCGCGGCCCTTGTCCAGGCGGGCTTCCACCACCAGGCCGCGCGCAGGCGCTTCGACCGGGGCTTTCAGTTCCAGCACTTCGGCTTGCAGCAGCACTTGCTCGAGCAGGTCGTCGATGCCCTGGCCGGTCTTGGCGGACACCGGCACGAATGGCGAATCGCCACCGTATTCTTCCGGCACCACTTGTTCGGCCACCAGTTCCTGGGTCACGCGGTCGACGTTGCCACCTGGTTTGTCGATCTTGTTGATCGCAACAACCAGCGGCACGCCTGCTGCCTTGGCGTGGGAGATAGCTTCCTTCGTCTGCGGCATCACGCCGTCGTCGGCTGCCACCACCAGAATGACGATGTCGGTTGCTTTCGCACCGCGGGCACGCATTGCCGTGAAGGCCTCGTGACCTGGCGTATCCAGGAAGGTAATCGTGCCGCGCGGGGTGTCCACGTGGTACGCACCGATGTGCTGGGTAATGCCGCCGGCTTCGCCCGACGCGACTTTGGCGCGGCGGATGTAGTCCAGCAGGGAGGTCTTGCCGTGGTCGACGTGGCCCATCACGGTCACCACCGGTGCGCGTGGGGTTGCTTCGTACTCGGCGTGTTCGCCCTGGTCGGCCAGCAGCGCTTCCGGATCGTCGACGGCGGCAGCGAAGGCCTTGTGGCCCATCTCTTCCACCACGATCATCGCGGTTTCCTGGTCCAGCACCTGGTTGATGGTGCACATCTGGCCCAGCTTCATCAGCTGCTTGATAACCTCGGATGCCTTGACTGCCATCTTGTGCGCCAGTTCGGCCACGGTGATGGTTTCCGGCACGTGCACGTCATGCACGATCGCTTCGGTCGGCTGCTGGAAGTTCGTTTCGCGATCTTCATGGTGGCCGCCACGGCGACCGCCCTTGCCGCCCGCACGCCAGCCGTCACGGCCGCCTGCATTGGCGCCGGTGTTGCCACCGCGGCCTTTGCCGGCACCGCCGCCTGGGGCGCCACGGCGCTTTTCATCCTGCCAGGTCGAAGCCACGTTGGCCGACTTGATGGACTTCTTGTCGCCCTTCTTGTCGTCCTTCTTCTCAGCTGCGCCAGCGGCTGGAGCAGCTGCAGGCTTCTTGTCGGCTGGCTTGTGCAGGGTGCCTTCCGCGACTTTCGGTTTGGCGGGCGCGGCTGCAGGAGCCGGTTCCGGAGCCTTCATCACGCGGCGCGGCTGGCTCATCATCAGCTTGATCTGGGCCACTTCGTCTGCCACAGCCTTACGGGCACGTTCGGTCGCTTCGGCGCGCTCGGCGGCTTCCTTGGCGGCTTGCTCGTGCTTGCGCTTGGATTCTTCGGCTTCAGCCAGGCGCTTCTTCTCTTCTTCTTCGGCGGCGGCTTTCTGTGCGGCGCCGGCTGCAGCGGCGGCAGCGGCCTTCTCGGCGGCGGCCTTGTCGGCTGCTACTTTCTTGGCCTGCTCTTCCGCTACGCGCTTGGCTTCCTCTTCGGCGGCTTTGGCTTGCGCAGCTTTTTCCTCGTCGAGCTTGGCCAGGCGCTCCTGCTTTTCTTTCAGTTCCGCTTCCTGGCGAGCGATCAGCTCGGCCTGGCGGCGTGCTTCTTCTTCACGGCGCGCCTGTTCGGCGGCATCGATCACCGGAGCGGCCGGCTTGGCGGCTGCCGCGGTGGTCAGGTCGTCGCGCTGCACGAAGGTGCGCTTCTTGCGCACTTCGACCTGGATGGTGCGGGCCTTGCCGGAGGCGTCGGCCTGCTTGATCTCCGTGGTCTCTTTACGAGTCAGGGTGATCTTTTTCTTTTCGCCCGGCTCTGCGCCTGCGCCGTGGGTACGGCGCAGGTGTTCCAGCAGCTTATCCTTATCATCTTTTGACAATGGATCTGACGCCGAACTCTTGTCGACGCCAGCAGAACGCAGCTGCGACAGCAGCAAATCTGCAGGCATCTTCAGTTCGGTGGCAAATTGGGCTACGTTGTTACTCGCCATTCAGTCCTCTTTTCTATGTGTCTCGATGATAATTAAAGCTGCTTCTACTACTTAGGCCTTGGCGGCTTCGGCCGATGCCCATGCCTTGGCTTGCAGGGCCTTGGCGCGATCATCGTACTTACCGTCGACCAGCTTCATTTCATCGTCGGTCACATTCTCAAACTCATTCGAAATCAGTTCACGTGCGCGGTCGGTCGACAGGGCCAGGATGGCGCCGAACTCGTCGTAGGCCAGACCGGCGAATTGCGCCAGGGTCTTGATGCCTGCGAGGCCCAGCTTGCCCGCGGTGATGCGGTCCATGCCTTCCAGGCCAACCAGCGACTCTTCCATGCCTTCCAGGCCTTCTTCCGAAGCGATGGCTTCGGTCACCAGGGCGTCGCGGGCACGGGTACGCAGTTCGTTGACGGTGTCTTCGTCGAACGCTTCGATGTCCAGCATCTCGGAAATCGGCACGTAGGCGATTTCTTCCAGGCTGCTGAAGCCTTCTTCCACCAGGATGTCGGCCACTTCCTGGTCGACGTCCAGTTTTTCCATGAACAGCGCGCGCACGGCGGCAGTTTCGGCGGCCAGCTTGTCGGCCGATTCTTCCGCGGTCATGATGTTGATCTTCCAGCCGGTCAGCTCGGAAGCCAGGCGCACGTTCTGGCCGGAGCGGCCGATCGCGATTGCCAGGTTTTCTTCGTCAACCACCACGTCCATCGCGTGCTTGTCTTCGTCAACCATGATCGAGGACACGTTGGCTGGTGCCAGCGCGCCGATCACGAATTGCGCAGGATCTTCCGACCACAGCACGATGTCCACGCGCTCGCCGCCCAGTTCGCCGGTCACGGCCTGCACACGCGAACCGCGCATGCCGACGCAGGTACCGATCGGGTCGATGCGCTTGTCGTTGGTGTGCACGGCGATCTTGGCGCGTACGCCGGCGTCGCGTGCAGCGGATTTGATCTCCAGCATGCCTTGTTCGATCTCTGGCACTTCCAGTTCGAACAGCTTCATGATGAACTCTGGCGCGGTGCGCGACAGGATCACCTGCGGGCCGCGCATATTGCGGTCAACGCGCAGGATGTAAGCACGTACGCGGTCGCCGATACGCAGATTCTCTTTCGGGATCATCTGGTCGCGTGGCAGGCGGGCTTCGATCTTGCCGGATTCGACGATCGCATCGCCGCGTTCCATGCGCTTGATGGTGCCGGTGACCAGCGCGTCGCCGCGCTCCAGGAAGTCTTGCAGGATCTGCTCGCGTTCAGCATCGCGCACGCGCTGCAGGACCACTTGCTTGGTGTCCTGGGCGAAGCGGCGGCCAAATTCCACGGATTCGATCGGCTCTTCGATGTATTCATCGACTTCGATATCAGGGATCTGCTCTTTTGCTTCGAACAGCAGCACTTCCTGGTCAGGCAGTTGCAGGCCCGCTTCGTCAGGCACCACGTGCCAGCGGCGGAAGGACTCGAACTCGCCGCTTTCACGGTCGATCGAAACGCGAATATCCACTTCGCCTTCATAGCGCTTCTTCGTGGCTTGCGCCAGTGCGAATTCAAGCGCGCCGAACACGACTTCCTTGTCGACGTTCTTTTCGCGCGCCAGCGCATCAACCAATAACAATACTTCGCGACTCATGCTTTGCGGCTCCCAAAATTCACCTGCGGCACCAAGCGTGCCTTATCAATGTCCGCGAGCGTGAAATTCAGCACCGCCGGACCTTCTTTACCTTCAAATTCAATACCCAGTTGATCGCCTTCAGGCTCCGTCAGGATGCCCTGGTAGGACTTGCGATTCGCAGTGCCTGGAATGGCCATGCGCAGCTTGACG
>JBCNOX010000500.1:0-4307 GCA_039593645.1 Pseudoduganella sp. | reverse complement strand
GGCGTGGCTGCCGGTTGCACGGCCCAGCATGAAGCCGCCGATGCCCCACAGCCAGCCGTTGCTGCTGTCGCGGACAATCACCGGGGCCGGCGCACTGGTCGAGCCGCTGCCTGCACCATGCTGGGCGTAGGTGCCACCGCCGTAGCCGCCGCTGCGGCCGCCGGGAACAACCGGGTCGAGTGGAGGCAGCGGGGGCGCAGCGCCGCCGGCTGCGGCCGTACGGGAAGCGGTGGAACTGCTGAAGCTGCCCGCTGCCGGCTGGCCGCTTGCGGCGGCACGGCGCGTGTCATAAGTGCGCATCGCCTGGTCTTGCGCCGCGCGGCGGTCGAGGTCGCGCGACATTGCGGAGTCGCGTTGTGGCGTGCGCGCCGCAGCCGGCGGCTGCGACTGGCGCTGGCCGAAGGTGCCGAAACTCGGCTTGCTCGGCGCGCTGACGCTGCGCGACACCGTGCTGCGGCCCGACGAAAAGCCGCTGCGATACGAGCTCCCCGGACGAGCATCGGCCGTGTTGGCGACTACAATTGCCACCACGATTGCCATGATGGCCGCGAAGCGAGTGCGCTTGAACATGAAATTCACCGTTGTCAGGTAGTTAAACTTTCGATGAAAATCAGCATATCTTTCAAACAATCCGACTGCATCGGTAAAAAAAGGCCAGCTTCACCATGACTAAGAAATACCTGGACATGAACCAGCACGACGCGCTCTACAAGGTGGCGCGCACTTTCCCCGGCGGTATCGAGGCGCTTGCCCTGCAAATGGGCATTTCGGCCAACGTGCTGCGCAATAAGCTGGCGCCGACCATCGCCTCGCATTACCCGTCGTTCGAAGAGGTCTCCACCATCGTGGACTTGTGCCACAAGGCAGGCGTGCATGAAGCCATGCTGCCGCTGCATGCCCTGCTGACGCGGCATGGCATGGCAGCCTTCATGGTGCCGATTCCGGAGGAGGTGAGCAGCGACGATCTGTCGCAGACAGTGTGCAAAGTGATGGCCCAGGTGGGCGCGGTGGCGGAGGCAGTGTCCGAGGCCCTGATCGATGGCAAGGTGACCGAGGCGGAAGCCGACCTGATCGAGCGCGAATTCCATGGTGCGCTGTCGGCCTTGGGTGAGTGGCGCGAGCGTATTCGCCAGCGCACCAGGATCGGCAAGTAAAAAAACCGCCCTTGGCTTGTGGGCCAAGGGCGGTTAAAGACTTTTCATTCGTGGGAGCGAATTAGTCGGGACACGGCACGCAGCTTATCCCGCCTTTACTACCGCTTCATGACTTAGCGGCGATTGTGCTCATTGTCCTGGCGCTCCTCACGGCGTTCGCGGGCTTCACGGCGCTGTTGCTGCTGTTGATTTTGCTGCTGCGGCTGGGCCTGCTGCGGCTGCATTTGGATTTGAGGCTGAGGTGCCGACATCTGAGGCGGCGGCGACATCTGTGCCGGGCGGGCCGGTGCCATCTGCATCTGTGGAGCTTCGCGGCGGCCGCGGTCGTCGCGTTCGCCCCCGCCGAAGCGTGGCTCGTGGCGCGGCTGTTCCATGCGCTGCGGCTGTGGTTGCGGCTGCTGCTGCATTTGCGGCGGTGCCACTTGCAACTGCGGCTGCTGCTGGGGCGCAGTGGTGATGCTTGGACGGCGCTGCTCCTCGCGCACATTGCGGCGCCAGTTGTCGCGTTCCTCGTTATCGGTGCGGATCCAGTTCTGGCGTGGCTGCTGCGGCTGCGTGGTCAGTTGCTGCGGCTGCTGCATCTGCGGTTGCATCTGCGGCTGGGTCTGCAGCAGCGGCTGGCGTTGCGGCTCGGGGCCGCGCAGGTCCGGGCCGCGTTCGGCACGCCGCTCCTGATAACGGTCGCGGTTGAAGCGCTCTTCGCCACGGTCACGGTTGAAACGATCGTCACGGTTCTGCTGCCAGTCCTGGCGCGGCGTGCGCTGCAGGCTGGAAGACAGCACCGGCGGCGCGGTCATGACTGGCACGTTGCGCACGTCTTGCGGGGTGACACGGGCGCCGTTGTTCACCGGAATATGGCGGCCACGGCCCCACAGGTCGCTCGGCAGGGCGGTCACGCCATCGCGGCGCCCGTCATGGTCGCGGTCGCGGTAGCGCTCGTGCCAGCGCTCGTTGGTGCGATGGTGCCAGGCCAGGCGGCGTTCGTAATCCGACGACACGCGGTAGGCCGGCACATAAGGATCGCGCGGGTTCAGCGGGTACCAGCCCACGGCGGGACCACTGCGGCCCGAGCCGAAGCTCACGCTCCAGTTGCTGCCGCCGACCCAGCCCACCAGTGCCGGCGACCACACGGGGCGGCCAACCACGCGGCCTGGCGTCCAGCACCAGCGGCCGCTCACCACGACCCAGCGGCCGTAGTGGAACGGAGCGTAACCCCAGGGCGAGTTGTCGACCCAGGTCCAGCCCCATGGCGAAATCCAGACCCAGCGGCCATCGCGGTAGGGCGCCCAGCCGACCGGCACGGCGCGCGGGAACCAGACGGTGCCGTATTCGCGGTCTTCGACCCAGTTGCCGTAGTTGTCGAGGTCTTCGTAGCCGGTCATTTCAGCCGTGACATAGCGCGAGGCGACCACGCCTTCGTCGCGGCGGTCGCGGCCGGAGACCCAGTTATCGAAATCATCACGCCTTGCCAGCGCGGTAAAGATATCGTCGCCGCGCACTTCCACGCGCTTGCCGGAGCGGGCAGTCAGCATGGTGCCGGCGCCTTCCACGCGGACATTGCCGGCTGAGACATTGACCACGGTGGTATCGGGAGCGCGTTCGGTATCGACGCGGAAGGAGCCGGGTTCCGTCAGCGTAACGCGCGCCTGCGGGGTGAGAAACTCGAATTCATTGAGCATGGCCGGATCGCGCACCCGCACGGCGGCGGTACCGTAATTCAGGCGCAGCACCAGGCGGTCGTCATTCAGCTCCTGCACCTCGAGGTCGGTATCGCCATCCAGGCGGATGGCGGCGGAGCCGACGCGGAATTCCGCGCGGGCGCCAGCGGCGGTGGTCAGGTGGTTTTCGCTGGTGACCGGCCAGTTCATCAGGTTGCCGGATTCTTCTTCGCCATTGACCAGCATGGTCACCCTGCCTTCGGTGACGGTCACTCGCCCCACCCGGGCGGGTGGATCGGCCATGGCGACCGAGGTCACTGCGACCAGGGTTGCCAGCATCAGGAACTGCACAATCTTGCGGCTCATTTCTCTCTCCAAGGGAACGTTCCAAGGCGTTTTTTGTTTTTATATAACGCCTGAGTCCCTCTGGCGAGGACGCAAGTTACAAATAATTTCAAATCGGGGTAAAGCGCTGCACCTTTTTGCCATCGACTTCGATGATTTCAAAGAAAACTTCGCGCGGGCGGCACCAGATGGAGCCGTTGGCGGCCTTGTACACGATCATCGTGCTGAGGTCGGATTCCAGCGTGGCTTCGCACACCAGGTCGTAGATGCCGCCTTTGTAATGCCGGAACCGGGTCGTCATGCCTGGGCCGCTCCACGCTTGACGAAGAACAGGGCGCCGCCAATAAACATCAAAAGGCTGCCGAATACGCGATTTTGCGCCTTGATGGCCGAAGATTCGCGGAAGAAGCGCTGCATTGACGAAGCCAGGAAGGCGTAGCTGTGCATCACCACCAGGTCGATCACGCACATGGTGGCAGCCAGGATCGCCAGTTGCGGCAATAGCGGGGCGTGCTGGTTGATGAACTGCGGCAGCACCGCCACCATGAAGATGATGCCTTTCGGGTTGGTGGCATTGGTCAGGAAGCCGATCATCACACGCTTGCGGAAGGTCGGCAGGGCTTGGCGGGCGGCATGCACGCCTTCGCCGGCGGCGACCTTGGCGCGCCACTGGCTGATGCCCAGCCAGATCAGGTACAGGGCGCCGACCGTCTTCACCACACTGAAGGCGACTTCGGAGGCGAGCAGCAGGGAGCCGACGCCCGCGCCGGCAATCGCCAGCACCAGCAGCAAGCCCAGTTGCAGGCCGAGGATGGTGGCGGAGGTGCGCCTCACGCCATACGACAAGCCATGCGACATTGACAACACGGCGCCCGAGCCAGGCGACACGGCAATGATGCAGGCCGCGATGACAAAGGTGATCCAGGTGGTGAAAGTCATGACCGATTACCGACGAATAAAGAGTTCATTGTAGCGTTGAAGGTGCCCGTTCGCAGCGGCGGCGTGTTAGATTGTCGTTCCTGTAATTTTTCTTTGGAGTTATACGAAATGGCCGGTTCCAGCCTGCTTGCACTGATCGACGATATTGCCACCATCCTGGATGACGTGGCTGCCATGAGCAAAGTGGCGGCCAAGAAAACCGCGGGTGTGC
>JBCNOX010000050.1:0-16618 GCA_039593645.1 Pseudoduganella sp. | reverse complement strand
GCCGCGCGTGATGGCGGTTCTGCGCTATCTTTGCCGCCATCCAGGCGCGGTAATTCCAGCGGAAGAGATCCTGCAGGCTTGCTGGGGAAGCAACGAACTGGGCGACAACCCGGTCCACAAGGCGATCACGCAACTGCGCCGCGCCTTCGGCGATTCGAGCACCGAGCCGCGTTATATTGAGACGATCCGCAAGCGGGGCTACCGCGCGATCGCCCCGGTGGTGACCTTTGCCGCGCCACCCGCGACGACTTGGGAAGGCGGTTCCCCGTTCCGCGGCCTGGAAGCATTCCAGGAGAATCACGCCGCTATCTTCTTTGGCCGCGTGCAAGCGACCGCGCAACTCCGAGAGTTGGTCTTAACCCAGGCCGCCCATGGTTGTCCAATGGCGCTGGTGCTCGGACCTTCCGGCTCCGGGAAGACGTCCCTGGTCCGTGCCGGTCTGCTGCCACAATTAATGACGGGCGCCATCCGCTCGGACGAACCGATCGGGCTATCCAGCACTGTCTACCTCGACTGTGCTGACCTCGGTAGCGGCACCCTGTTCCAAGCATTGGCCGGCGTCCTGATCGACGCCGACATCGACGGCGCCCCCCTGTTCCCTGGCTCGAGCGCCGACGGCTTAGGCCAGCGGCTATTATCTGATCCGGACGCCATCGCCGCCGAACTGCGTGGACGGGCCTGCCCGCGTGTCGCAGTTGCCCTGTTCATTGACCGACTGGAAGCCGTTTTCCGAGAAAGTTCTGCAGAAGCGAGCAAGTTCATCTACGCGCTGGATCAGTTATCGCGATCAAATTGCCTGCTCATCCTGATGGCATGCCGTAATGACTTCTACCCTGAAATCATGGCTCAACCGCTATTGGTCACTTTGAAGTCGCGCGGAGCACATTTTGACGTTAGTCCACCCGATGCCGGAGATATCGCCCAAATCGTACGCCAACCTGCGCTCGCCGCTTCGTTAAGTTTTGAGAGAGATGAGAACACTGGCTCGAGTCTGGATGACGTAATTTGCGATGCCGCTCGCGGCAGTCCCGATGTCCTGCCCTTGCTTCAATATTGCCTTAACGAGCTCTACCGCCAGCGGAGTGAAAGCAACGTTCTTCGATTCGAGGTCTACCATCAATTGGGGGGCATTGAGGGCGCAATTGGTGCACGTGCCGAACAAGTCGTATCGAACTTACAGCCATCTCAGATCGCCGCCCTGCCTCGTGTGCTTTCGCTCTTAGTTAATGTAGGCGAAGAACAAGGTGCGGCGACAGCTCGTCGCAGCCCGCTGGCGATGCTCCAGAGCGATGACGAGAAAGAACTGGTCCGCGTCATGGTAGAGGCCCGGCTTTTTGTTAGCGAATTGGCTGGCGAAGTCCCCAGTTTCGGTGTCGCGCACGAAGCGCTACTACGGCGGTGGACTCGGGTGGCCGAATGGATTGAACGCTCTCGGCATTCGTTGCAACTGCGCTCAAGCGTTGAAAGCCAGGCCGCCCGATGGAATTTGGGAGGACGAGCACGTGATTTATTGTTGCCAAGAGGCATTCAGGTCAACCAAGCAGCCGATTTGCTGAAGCTCCCAGACATTACTCTCACTTCACCCGCCGATGAGTTTGTGCGTGCCTCAATTACTCGCGCAAAATTAGGTGAGCGGATCCGTATAGCCGTAACGACGCTCATCGCTTTTCTCGCGATCCTCGCGGCCGCGTTGGGATTAGCGGCGCGCGGCGCGCAGCGCCAAGCCGAGCAAAAGCGCACTGAGGCGGAGGAGTTGATGACCTTCATGCTTGGTGATTTTGTCGAGAAGCTACGTCCAATCGGACGCTTGGATCTTCTGGATGACGTTGGAAAAAAAGCTCTCTCATACCTCGGTAAGGATTACGAAGGCGCCGAGGGCGACTCACTGGTGCAGCGAATCAAGGCACTGCGGGTCATAGCCGAGGTAAATTTCAATCGCGGTAAGCCAGACGACGCTCGTCAGGCACTGGAAACTGCGAGGGAACTCATGCAATCCGCGCCGACTAGTCTCAACACCCACCGCGATTACTTAAAGGAACGTGCCGCAAACGCCTTCTTGCTCGGCCAAATGTACCTGAGCCAACATGAAGTCGATAAGGCCGAGCAGTTCCTGAACGAATCCAAGGCCCACAGTGAAGCATTCTCTGCTCTTGATCAGAACGCAGTGGATGGCTGGCTCGAACGATCCTATGCACATAACAGCTTAGGAAGCTTAGCAATGACGCGCGGAGACTATCGTGGTGCCGCGGCTGAATTTGAACGCTCGCTCGAACTCAAGAAGCAGGCAATGCTGCGTAAGCCTGGTGACACGAACATCATGGCGGATATCGCAAACAGCATATCCTGGCTCGCGGAGAGCAATCTCAAGCTTGGTGCGACTCAGGTGGCAATGCGCTTGTATCGCGAGGAGGAAGCGCAATTACGACCGATTGCAGCTGACAATGCCAACTGGAGCAGCCGGCTTAGTTTATCGCTGATGCGGCAATCGGCATTGAGTACGGCGTTGGGCGATCGCGATCAGGCAATTCGAGCTATGAAGGATGCTCAGGAAATAGCGCACACGCTGGTCACGAAAGACCCGTCCAACAGAAACTGGCGAGTGCGCATGCTGCAGGCGCAAGGACGATTGATTGAAGTGGAACTCACTCCACAAAACGCAGCGATATCACTCGAGCGCCTTCAACAAGTTTCCGAAAAATTAGCTGAGCTGAGCAAACAAGATACGAAAAACACGTTCATAACATATCTGATTTTCAAGTTCGATTTGTTACGTAGCACCATTCTGCAGCAACTCGGCCGCAATTACGCAGCGATACGCAATACCGATGAAACAGTGGCGAAGCTTGAACAGTTAGCCGTAAACGCCAAAAATGACAATCAACTTCGTAGTTACCTAGCTGAAGGTCTGTTAATACGTGCTGAACTAAATCCAAAAGACGGTCAAGATGCGGCAACAGCATATTGCAAACGCGCAATCGAAGTTCTTGCGCCGTTCTCCGACGGTACAAATGACCACACCTTGCTTTCTCTCAGTGTACGCGCACATCTATGCGCTGGAAAGCATGAAAAAGTTTTGCTTCAAATCAATCAGTTGAGCAAAATGGGCTACCACGACGCCCGATACCAGCAGTACATCAATTCCCACACCTTGTTGAAAGGCAAGCAATGAACGATAAAAAGCCATGTGATCCAGTAATCAATGTCAAGGTCACGGTAAGAAAAACTAGCGATGGATCTTACGAGGCAACCTATGATCCGAAGATTATTCAGGTTAATGACTCTGATGCCATTTTGAACTTTAAGTTAGTCAACCCCACACCTGATTACGTGGTAATTAAATCGGTTTCAATTAATCCTGAAGACCAGGATCAGTTGAGCGCACCATCCATAAGCAAAAATGGCAAACAGGTCACTCTGAGCGATGTTAATTCCAGCAATGGCACCTTCAACCTTTCCTTTAAGTATGGCAATAAACACGAGCGTCTCGTTATGTCGATGGCCACTACCGCAGCATTGACCACTGTTTATCCGGAAATTGAAAACAACCCGCCTTGATTTAATGCCTGCCAACTGATAGCTCGATCGTAGATGTCCCTGGAGCAGTACTGCAGCCGCTGCTGCGGAACCGCGGCGTTGCTCTTGGCGGCGACGCTGGAAGTAGACTCAACTCATCAATTGCGGTCATCTACGGTCCGCCTTAACCAGTTCATGGCAATAGAAAGTGATTGCGTGAAACAATGTATCGATTCATAGTTAAGTTTAGTTCCGCTAAGGCGCAAACCAATGCTGTTAATGAGATTATTGAGCTCAACCCCGGCGAGGTGGAACACGTTGCTGGCAGGCCTGAGGTAACCAACGATCCTGGCCAGTAAGTACGATTTACTCACACCCGAAGTGAAGGAGCAATAATGCATTTGAAGGTCACTGATTTCGATTCAGCAATCCCCAATGATCTTTTTGAACTGAACGCCGACGAATTGGAGAGCGTGGCAGGCGGTCCTGAAGAAGGGAATGATCCTGGCCAGTAAGTACAATTTACTCACACTCGAAGTGAAGGAGCAATAATGCATTTGAAAGTCACTGATTTCGATTCAGCGATCCCCAATGAGCTTTTTGAACTGAACGCCGACGAATTGGAGAGGGTGGCAGGCGGTCCTGAAGTAGAGAATGATCCTGGCCACTAAGTACGATTACTCACATCCGAAGCGAAGGCGCAATAATGCATTTGAAAGTCACTGATCTCGAATCGGCAATTCCTAATGAGCTTTTTGAACTGAACGCCGACGAGTTAGAGAGCGTGGCGGGCGGCCCGGAAGTCGAGAACGATCCGGGCGAACCCTGAATCGAAATTTGCACTCAACGAAATGGCGACCCTGACCCAGAATAAGGTAATGGACGTCGCCATTTATCTAGCCATCCTTTGAAAGACGGACTTTACGGCTCTACGTTTTCGGTATGTGCAGCAATTAGATTCAGCAAACTTGTACCGGTGCTTCACGCCAATAAATCCAGAAGGCAGCCTGAAGAACTGAAGCTTCAGGCTCCTCGCAGATCCCGCAGATGAATCGTCCCCTTTTCCGCCAAGAAGCCATCGCAAATAAGTCTCGCAAGCTTCCCGGATCAATCCTGCTCACGCGAACCTGGTCAAATACGGCGCTCGCAATTTTTCTCTGCGTGATCATCGCAAGCTTGATCGTCTTCGCCCTCTTCTTCGGCTTCGCCCGCAAGGCGACGGTGACTGGCATTGTGGTGCCGAATAAGGGTATCAATCGAATTCTTTCGCCACAATCCGGCACGATCGCAAGACTCAACGTCGCTGAGGGCCAGGAGGTAAAGATCGGCGACCCGCTGTTCACGATCTCAAGCGAACGTAGCGCCGAGAATGGCGCCGTGCAGGCAGCCGTAAAAGAAAGCCTGGTTGCTCGTATCGAAAAGCTTCGACGTGAGCTCGATCAGGTTGGTGGCCAGGGATCCAACAAGCAGCGCGAGCTGGCCGATAAGCTCGCCAGCGTCAACACGAGCTTGAAACAGCTTGATCACGAGCTTGCCCTGCAGCGCGACAAGGTCAATATTGCGCGCGACGTTTCTGCTCGTGTCGCTGAACTGGCGAAGACCGGCAATATGTCGAAGATCGTCGCCGCCGATAAAGAGGCCGACCTGCTCGAGCAGCAGGGCCGCCTGTCTTCTCTCGAAGTGCAGCGCCAGAGCATGCTGCGCGAATTGACCTCGCTCCAGTCTTCGCAAACCGACAGCACCATCCAAAAGAACCGCGAGGTGTCGACAATCCAGCGCGAGATCGAAGACTTGAAGCAGCAACTCGCGGAGAACGAAGCAAAGCGCCAGATCATCGTGCGTGCCGAACTGGATGGCCGCGTGGCCGCTGTGCTCGTCGAGCCTGGCCAGTCCGTCGTATCGAACCAACGAATTGCAAGCATCCTGCCGAAAGACAGCAAGCTCGAAGCGGAGCTCTATATGCCGTCCCGGAACATCGGCATGGTGACGCCAAATACCCGCGTTATTGTGCGCTACGACTCGTTCCCATACCAGAAGTTCGGCCAGTTCAAAGGCTCCGTCCGCGACGTCTCGGAAACCTCAATCAGTGCAACCGATGCCCCCCAGGCCAGCGGCAGCCAGACAAACACAGACAGCTACTTTCGCGTTCGCGTTTCCCTCGAAAAACAAGAAGTCACCTTGCGCGACAAACACTACCAGTTGAAACCAGGAATGCAGCTCTCCGCAAACGTTCTGCTTGAAGAGCGAACAATTTTCGAATGGATGTTCGAACCACTCTTCGGCATGGCCGCTCGCAACTAATTCAGCACACACATGATCTCCCTCAGCCTCAAGCGCAAGGTCCCGGTCTATCTGCAAAACGAAGCGACCGAGTGCGGGCTATGCAGCATCGCGATGGTCGCCGACTATCTTGGCTATCGCACAGACCTGGCTAATCTGCGTCTTCAGTTCTCGATTTCCCGCAAAGGGGCAACGCTGGTCAGCTTGATTCGCATCGCAAAATCGCTGAAGCTCGAACCGCGCGCAGTGAAGCTGGACTTGCCTGCTGTATCCAAGCTATCCCTGCCCTGCGTGATTCATTGGGATATGGACCACTTCGTCGTCCTTACTTCGGTTTCCCAACGCGGAGTCGTTATCCACGACCCGGCGGTTGGACGCCGCGAGATGACGATGGAGGAGTTCGGCAAATACTTTACCGGCGTAGCGCTGGAGCTCAAACCCGCAAACGACTTCACCCCATCGGACCACCGAACCAAATTCACCATTCGCGGTTTGATGGGGACGATCACCGGCTTGAAGCGCGGCCTGACGCAAGTGCTTTTGCTGGCATTGGCACTGGAGTGCGTAGTCATCGCCCTTCCCTTCTTCCTCCAGTGGACCGTTGACCACGCCTTGCCATCTGCGGACAAGGACTTGCTGACTACACTGGCGCTGGGATTTGGCCTGCTGGTGCTTATCCAGGGAACGATTCGCGCCGTCCGCAACTGGTTCCTGATTTCGCTTAGCACGGACCTGAATTTCCAATGGTACGGCAACGTCTTTGCCCACTTGGTCAAGCTGCCACTTGAATACTTCGAGAAGCGACATATCGGAAGTATCACATCCAGCTTCGGCTCTATCAGTACCATTCAGCGCGCGCTGACTTCCACCTTCATCCAGGCCATCGTTGATGGCGTAATGGTGCTGGGCACGCTGTTGATGATGGTGATGTACAGCGGGCAGCTCGCCGCGATTGCATTCGTTTCGGTCCTGCTGTATGCCGCCCTCCGTTGGGGCCAGTTCAACCAGTTGCGCTCCGCGGCCGCAGAACAAATCGTCTTCGTTGCCAAGCAGACGACACACTTCTATGAAACCTTGTCCGGCATCCAGAGCGTTCGTTTGTTTGGCACTGGAGACCAGCGCCGCGCAGGTTGGGCAAATCTCGTTGCGGAGCAGTTCAATGCCGAACTTCGCATCAATCGCATCGGTGTGACATACGAGTCTGCGCAAGTCGTTTTGTTCGGGATTGAGCGCGTGATCGTGATTTGGCTCGCGGCGCGTGCGGTCATCGACAATTCGTTCTCGGTCGGTATGCTGTTTGCATTCATCGCCTACAAAGACCAATTCTCCACGAGGATTTCAGCGTTGATCGACCGCTTCATGGATTTCCGCATGTTGGGGCTGCATGGAGAGCGTATTGCCGATATCGTGCTGACCCCGGCCGAGGATGAGGGCGAGGCACCTCTCACAGAGATTACGCCAAATGATGCGGCACCAACGATCGAGCTGCGCAATATCTCCTTCCGCTATGCGCCGACGGAACCGTTTGTGTTCCAGAACGTTAACCTGACGATCGATGCTGGGGATTGCATTGCAATTACCGGCCCGTCTGGTTGCGGCAAGACGACCTTGGTCAAGATCATGCTCGGGTTGTTGGAACCCAGCTCCGGCGAAGTCCTTGTTAATGGCGTACCTATCAAGCGAATGGGCTTAGCGAACTATCGACAAATGATCGGGACGGTAATGCAGGAAGATCGTCTGTTCTCGGGCTCGATCGCAGAGAACATCTGCTTCTTCGACAATGAAGCTGACATGGACCGCATCAAGCAATCGGCAGCACTCGCGGCAATCGACAAAGAAATCGAAGCGATGCCAATGGCCTATTACACGATTACTGGTTCCAATGGCATTGGCATAAGCGGTGGCCAACAGCAAAGGATTCTTTTGGCACGCGCCCTTTATCGTCAACCGCGCCTCCTGGTGCTTGATGAAGCGACCAGTGAGCTTGACGTGAGCAACGAACGCACGGTGAACTCCACCGTCCAGGAGATGGGCTTGACTCGAATCATCGTTGCGCACCGGCCGGATACGATCGCCATGGCGAATCATATAGTCGTCTTGGACCAGCACGGCGCGCATCCGGCGCAATCGGGATTGCACAACCTTGCCGCATGATCCTCTTTTCAACGCCAAATGACGATATTGGTAGCTCCCGCAAACAAAACGTCACAATAGCTTAACTTGAGTAGCTTTGCAGTTTGGGAAGCCCCCACCACACTGCAAGAAGTAAGTTTGGGGGAGTTATTTCATCAATGGGAAGTCTATGGAATTCAAGAACCAGGAGTTGCAAGAATTGTCCTTGCTCGAAGTCGCAGCGGTCACCGGCGGTAGTGACCCAGTAAATAATCCGCCAGGCCTTTTGGCAACATCGATCGCCATCGCAGACGGAATGCCGGAAAATAACCCACCAGGTTAACGTCACCTAATGACCGACAGGGGACAAAGCCGAACATGACGCAATATGAAGATGGCGGCATTGCCACCTGTGACGGACCATTATTTGATTTGATCAACGGAACGCAAAGGAAAACGATGAATCCAGAAATTCAAGAGATTTCAATCGAGGAGCTGCAATTCGTGAATGGAAGCGGATCTGATATCGATCCGCCTTCGACCACTGCCGTCCTCTACCCCGAAGTCGATAACAACCCTCCTGGATAATCTCAACGCATATTATCCAACGCGCCGCAGGCGCCGCTAGTGCGGCGTACTGCGGCGTTACCATTTGTGGCGGTACAACGGAGAATCACGGCCAAATAAGAAGTGGCGATGCAATCGGCGCCATCGAAGTAGCCACGCTCACGCAACAACTTATGCAGCGCTGGCAGCTTGTAGCCAGGAACCGTCGCGGCCATATGGTGCTCCACGTGGTAGTTGACGAAGTTGGGCGCGACCAGAAGGCGCGCGAGCGGGCCAGCTAGGGTAGTGGCAGTATTACAGCGCGAGTCTCGGTCCATATGGTCGGCAACGCCGCCGTGCTCCCCCATCACACGCAGGCGCATCAGCAGCGGAAAAACGAACAACTGTCCCAGCCACCAGCAAGCGTAGACGTCGGGTACGCTTAGTGCCCATAGCACGGTGAAGATTAGGCCGTGCATTACGAACACAGGGTACAAGGCGCCGCGATCATTCGGCTGGAACTGGTAAACGATCCCTTTCACGCCATTGACGCCCGAGATGTCGCGCAATAACTTACGCAGAAGGCTGGCGCGTGTTGCGGGGTAGCCTTCTACGAACGCCAGGTCGGGGTCGGCACCGGTACCGGCCGTGCGATGGTGTTCGAGGTGGCCGCGACGATAGGCTGCGTAGGGCACATTCGGCAAGGCCCCGAAAACCCATTTCCCCATCCACTGATTCACCGCTCGCGATGTAAAGAAGTTCAGGTGAGCTGCGTCGTGCGTAAGGATCGCGAAGCCTAGCGCACGGCCTGCAAGCAGCACGCTGGCCAGTATCCATGCGATCGGGTGATGCCATAGCGCTGGCAACGCAAATCCGGCGGCCACCATCAGGACGTTGGCAATCACGACGCCTGACGCACGCCAGTTGTCCGCTGTAGTGAAGGCCCGCAATTCTTGCTTGTCGATGTAGGTGAGGATGTTCATATGCCAATCCTAGCGCTGCGTGCTGCGATGCATGGTACATTATTCGCCATGCAACCATCTTTTTTCGCCACCGCTACCAGTATTTATGTCGACCACAACTGCTGGCTGGGAGGCGTCATGCTGATCCGAGAGCTCATGGCAGTAGCCGGCACTTTGAACTCCCGCCAGCCGGACCTGGATGCGGCGGCGATGTTTGATGTGGCGCTGGTGGGTCCAACGATGCAACCGGTGCGATCATTCACCGGCCCCGTATTGCTGCCCGAACGCAGCCTGCGTAATGCACACCGCGCGGAGGTGCTGGTGCTACCGTCTTTCTATGGCGACGTCCCTGACAGCCCCGCCCTGCACCGCTGGATCGTCAGACATTACGAGGCCGGCGGTTGCATCCTCGCCTCGGCAAGCGGGGTAAGGCTCCTGGCAGCAACCGGACTGCTGGATGGACGCGACGCGACCTGCAACCTGGCAGACCGGCGCGCGATCGCGGCGCAGTACCCGGAGGTCAGGCTGTCTCCGCAATCGCCACTGGTCGTAGATGGCCGTCTGATCACCGCAGCCAGCATCACCCCTACGATCGACGCGTGCGCCCACCTGGTAAAGCGCTTCCACGGCGAGAAGGCTGCGCTGAAATTTGCGCGTTATGCAAATTCAGCGCGCCAGTTGGCGGACGTGGGCATCGCAAACGGGTCCCACGAGCACGGCGATGCACGCGTGCAGCTTGCGCAAAGGTATATCGAACAACATAGCTGCGCCGGCATCACGCCCGACGACGTGGCGCGCCACATCGCCATGAGCCAGCGCAACCTGGCGCGGCGTTTCAGCGCGGCGCTCGGCGTCACACCAGTGCAGTACATTCTTCAGTGCCGCATCGCGCAGGCCAAGCGCATGTTGGCAAAACCGAACGCGAGTTTGCGGCGTGTTGCGATTGAAACCGGTTTCAGCGACGAGGCTGTTTTCCGGCGCGCATTCAAGCAGGTGGCGGGCCAAGCGCCCAGTGCATGGCGAGCGTTGATCGACAGCTAACGGTTGTTGTTTAACGGTGCTGATTAGCCCTGCCGGGCTGTACATTCCCGCAGGGCAATGCCACCATGTGAACACACGATAAAAACAAACCATCGGGATGAGAACCACAGCACTGCAAGGCCTTCGCTACAGGCCGCTGGCAGTCTTGCTGCTCGCGGCTGCGAACGCCTGCGCGCAAGATGCCGACTTGACTACTTTGCCGCTTGAGCAATTGATGTCGATGGAGGTGTACAGCGCCTCGCGTTTTAACCAAAAGGCGACGCAAGCTCCATCGAATGTAACCGTCCTTACCTCGGCCGATATCCGCGCCTACGGTTGGCGCACGCTGGCCGATGCATTGCGCAGCATTCGCGGCCTGTATACAAGTAACGACCGCAGCTACAGCTACCTTGGAGCGCGCGGCTTCCTGCGTTCGGGCGACCTGAACACGCGCTTCCTGCTGCAGATCGACGGCACGCGCATCAACGATCCCGTGTTCGACCAGGCTCAGCTTGGCGGCGAGTTCCCGCTCGACCTGGATCTGGTGGACCGCATTGAGTTCGTGCCCGGTCCAGGGTCGTCGATTTACGGCGCGAACGCATTCTTCGGCGTGATCAACGTGATCACACGCCGCGCTTCGGATCTCGAAGGCGCGCGCGGCACACTGGAATCAGGCCAGGCCGGCACGCGCAGCGCAAGCACAACCTACGGCTGGCGAGACGGCGATGCCGAATTGCTGTTCTCGGCCAGCCGTAGCTTGAGCGACGGCCGCGATTTGTACTTCCCCGAATTCGAGGGTACAGCACAAGGCCTGGACTGGGAGCGCATTACCCGCTTGTTCGCGCGCGGCCAAGCCGGCCCGTGGTCGATGGCGCTGCTGCACGGCGCGCGCACAAAAGGCATGGCTACTGCGTCGTATGGGCAACCGTTCAACGTCCCCGGCGGGGAAACGCTGGATCGCCTGCGCCTGGTCGAACTGGGCTACCGCAGCCAGGTCTGGCCGATGCATGGCGAGCTGACGGGCCGCGTGTATCACGGGGATTACCATTACCGCGGCCTGTTCGTGAACCACGTGCCGTTCGGCTCGATCAACCTGGATCAGACACAAGCCTATTGGTGGGGGGCGGATGCCAGCCTGTTCCTGCAATTGACGCCCGCGCAGAAACTGGTCATCGGCGCGGAATACCAGTACAACAGAAAGCTCACACTACAGAACTACGATATCGAGCCGCGCGTCGTCTACCTCGACGACGTGGCCTACGGCAAGCGCCTTGGCATTTACGCGCAGGATGAAATCACGTTGGCGGAAGGCGTTCTGCTCAATGCCGGGCTGCGTTACGACCGCGAGTCGCGCACCGGCGGCGTCTTCAATCCCCGCCTTGCGCTGATTGCCGAGGTGGCGCGCGGGACGACCCTCAAGGCCATCTACGGCAGCGCTTTCCGTGCGCCGAACACCTATGAACTGTTCTATGGCATCGATACCCAGGGCGGCCAGTTGTCCAACCCGGACCTCGGCCGCGAAAAGATTCGCAGCCACGAACTGTCGCTGGTGCATCAGTTTGGGCCGAATGCGCGCTTCACGCTGACCGGCTATGCGAACGAAGCGTCGGGCCTGATCACGGAAGTCGATGACGAGGAGTTGGGGCTGCCGATCTTCCGCAATGTTGGCCGCAACCGTGCACGCGGCCTTGAAATGGAATACGAGCGTTCCTGGTCCAGTGGCGCCAAGGTGCGCGCGAGCCTGGCTCGGCAGGACGTCAGCAACGCCGCCGGTGAAGTCAACTCGCCGCGCTGGCTGGCCAAGCTGAACGCGACCAGGCGCCTGGCGGGAGTTTGGCACGCGGGTGTCGAAGGCCAGTATGTCAGCGCCCGCAGCCTGATCGGCGGCGGCGAGGCTGGCGGCTTTGTGTTGGCCAACATGAATCTTTTCTCCGTCGGCCTGTCGCGCCACTTCGACGTGTCGTTCGGCGCGCAAAACCTGTTCGACCGCCGCTACGCCGATCCCGTTTCGCTGGCGTACCGGCAGCGTTCGATGGAACAGGACGGCCGCCGCCTCTACTTCAGACTCAAGGCGTCTTACTGATGATGCGCCAGCTTTCCGTCTTCCTGCTCATGCTCGCGGTAGCGACGGGGCAGGCGCGCGCCCAGCTTCCGGCGGGTGCAGGCGAGACTGAACTGAAGGCGGCCATCCTGTTCAATTTTGCGATGTTCACCGAGTGGCCAGCCGACACGCTGCCTGCCAATGCGCCGCTGCGCCTGTGCGTATTCCAGGGCAATGGCATGTTGACGGCGTTGAGCGGACTGCAGGAGAAGCAGGTCAACGGCCATCGCATTTCGGTGCGTACGCTGCCTGCTGCGCCGGGCGGCGCACAATTGGCTGCCTGCCACCTGCTCGTGCTCGATGCTCAGGACCGCGATCGCTGGGCACTGCTTAAACATGACCTGGCGACCAGCAGCGTGCTGACGGTCGCGGACGACAGGATCATTGGCGCCAGTGGCGCCATGATTTCTTTTGGTATCGACAATCGCCGCGTGGGCTTCGACGTCGACCTGGTGCCGGTGCGCCAGGCGCGCCTGACGCTCAGTTCCAAGCTGTTGCGGCTGGCAAGGAGTGTGCAATGAAGTCGCGCGCCACAATCGCGCTGCTGCCGATTGGCAGCAAGGTAGTCCGTTCCACCATGCTGGCAGCGGGTGCGGCCTTGTGCCTGGCCGGCATGCTGATGGTGGTGTTCCAGTTCATGGCGTTGCGCAGCACCCTGCTGCGCGACTTGCAGGTGCAGGCGCGCATCGTCGGCAATAACAGCACGGCCGCCCTGCTTTTCAGCGATGCCCGTGCAGCGGAAGAAATCCTCCACGGCCTGTCGGCATCGCCCAGTGTGCTGAGTGCGAACATCACCCTCGGCAGCACGCCGCTGGCGCAGTTCCGCCGCAATAACGCGCCGGTGCCAGAACTGCCGATCAGCGAGGCAGGCGAATCCTTGCACGAATACGGCATGGACTATGTCGAGGTACAGGAGCCGATTACGGTCGACCACAAGCTTATCGGCAGCGTCTCGATCCGCGCCACGCTGCTGCCGTTATACCGCCGCTCGCTGGCCTTCGCTACGTTCACTGCCTTTGCGACACTTGGCTCCTTCGCGCTGGCATGGCTACTGGTGCGGCGCATGCGTGCCGCTGTGGCGCAGGCGGAGCACAACCTGCATGTGTTGGCGCATATCGATCCGGTCACCTGCCTGCCAAACCGCAACGCTTTCAACGACCGTCTGGCCCATGCGCTCAAGCGCGCGGATCGCCAGGAGACCAGCGTCAGCATGCTGTTGCTGGACCTCGACAACTTCAAGATCGTCAACGATACGCTGGGGCATGACATTGGCGACATGCTGCTGCGCCAGGTGGCCGAGCGCCTGGGCCAGACGCTGCGCAGCACCGACATCATCTGCCGCATCGGCGGCGACGAATTCGTAGTGATCGTCGAACCGGCCGAGGATGAACTGGAGCCGGACGAGGTGGCCCGCAAGATCCTGCGTGCGCTGGCCGAGCCCTTCATGGTTGAGACGCATCAGCTATTCGTCAGCGCGAGCATCGGCGTAAGCGTGTATCCGAAGGATGCGGCCGATGCGGCCGCTGTGGTGCGCTGTGCCGACATCGCCATGTACCACGCCAAGAACAAGGGCAAGAATGCCTATGAAGTCTTCCATGAGGAGATGGCGCACCGCGCCAGCAAGCGCCTGGCGCTGGAGGCAAACCTCCGCAAGGCTTTGCAGAACAATGAATTGTCCCTGCACTACCAGCCCCAGATCGACGTACGCACCGGGCGCATGTGCGGCATGGAGGTGCTGGTGCGCTGGCATTGCGCGGCCCTGGGCGGTATGGTGAGCCCGGCGGAATTCATTCCGGTGGCGGAGGAAAGCGGCGTGATCGTGCCGCTGGGGCGCTGGGTGCTGCAGATGGCGATCCGGCAGGCGGCTGCCTGGCGCAAGGCGGGCTTGATGGACGATATCGAGCACGTGGCGGTGAACGTGTCGGCTTGCCAGACCAAGGATGTGCAGCTGATGTATGAAGTGCAAGCCTTGCTGATGGAGACTGGGTTGCCGCCTCGCTTGCTGGAGCTGGAGATTACCGAAGGCGTGCTGATGGAGAACGTGAATGCCAATATCGCCTTGCTGCACAAGATACAGGCGGCGGGCATCCACCTTTCGATCGACGATTTCGGAACTGGGTATTCTTCAATGGCTTATCTGAAGCGCTTCCCGATCGACCAGCTCAAGATCGACCGCAGCTTTGTCAATGCAGTGCCGGGGGACGGTGCGGCGATTGCGAAGGCGATCATCGCGATGGCGCATTCGCTCAACATGACGGTCGTTGCCGAGGGCGTGGAGACGGAGGAACAGGTGGCGTTCCTGTCCAATGCGGGATGCGATGTGATGCAGGGGTATTACTTTGCGCGGCCGATGCCGGCGGAACAGCTGGAGGCTTTGCTGCGGGAGCGGCGGTTGTGGGCGGCCTAGAGACCCTGTCAGGTCGGCCGCTGGGGAGGTGGTTTAAGGCTATTGACCTGCGTCGAAAGTCAATGGCCTCCAACCGAGCCTGCGACGGCAACGCAGCGGGTGTCTGACCCTGCGGGTCAGACACCGCCTTACCGGTTTTAATCCAGCTTGGTCGCGTGCTCGCGCGTCGCGTGGAACGTCAGCTTCGGCCAACGCTCCTGCGTCAGGCGCAGGTTGACACCGGAGGTCGCCAGGTAAGCCATATTGCCCGCCGCATCGTATGCCACGTTATGGCCCAGCGCCGCCTCGAAGTCGGCCAGCATCTTCTTGTCGTCGCAGGAAACCCAGCGCGCGGTACTGATCGAAGTGCTCTCGAACACCGCATCCACACCGTACTCATTCATCAGGCGCGAAGCCACCACTTCAAACTGCAGCACACCGACGGCGCCCAACACCACTTCACCGCCCTGCACCGGCTTGAACACCTGCACCGCGCCCTCTTCGCCCAGCTGCTGCAAGCCCTTCTGCAGCTGCTTGATCTTCAGCGGGTTACGGATGCGCACCTGGCGGAAGAAGTCCGGCGCAAAGTAAGGGATGCCGGTGAACTGCAGCATCTCGCCTTCCGAGAAGGAATCGCCGATCTGCATATTGCCGTGGTTCGGCAGGCCGATGATGTCGCCGGCGTAAGCCTCTTCCACCTGTTCGCGCGACGATGCCATGAACGTCACCACGGAAGACACCTTCACCTCGCGGTTCAGGCGCAGGTGCTTGACCTTCATGCCGCGCTCGAAACGGCCCGAGCACACGCGCAGGAAAGCAATACGGTCGCGGTGCGCCGGGTCCATATTGGCCTGGATCTTGAACACGAAACCGGAAAACTTCTCTTCGGTCGGCTGTACCACGCGCACCGATGCGTCGCGCGAACCCGGCGCAGGCGCCCAGTCCACCAGCGCGGACAGAATCTCACGCACGCCGAAGTTGTTGATCGCGGAGCCAAAGAATACCGGTGTCTGCTTACCCGCCAGGAAGTCTTCCAGGTTGAACGGATGCGAAGCACCGTGCACCAGTTCCACTTCCATGCGCAGCTGGTCCATCTCGAGCGGGAACATCTCCTGCAGGCGCGGGTTGTCGATGCCCTTCACCACTTCGAAGGTCTGGTCGGCATTTTCTTCACCGGCACGGAACAGCAGGATCTCGTCGTTGATCAGGTGGTACACGCCGCGGAAATTCTTACCCATGCCGATCGGCCAGGTGACCGGCGCGCACTGGATCTTCAGCACCGATTCCACTTCATCGAGCAGCTCCAGCGGATCGCGGCATTCGCGGTCCAGCTTGTTCATGAAGGTCACGATCGGGGTATTGCGCATGCGGCAGACGTCGAGCAGCTTGATGGTCTGCGCTTCCACGCCCTTTGCCGCGTCGATCACCATCAGGCCGGAGTCGACCGCGGTCAGCACGCGGTAGGTGTCTTCCGAGAAGTCCTGGTGGCCAGGGGTGTCGAGCAGGTTGATGGTGTGGTCGCGGAATTCGAACTGCATCACCGAGGAAGCCACGGAAATGCCGCGCTGCTTCTCGATTTCCATCCAGTCGGAGGTGGCGTGGCGGCCGCTCTTGCGGGCCTTGACGGTACCGGCCATCTGGATCGCGCCCGAGAACAGCAGCAGCTTCTCGGTCAACGTGGTTTTACCCGCATCCGGG
>JBCNOX010000005.1:0-29241 GCA_039593645.1 Pseudoduganella sp. | reverse complement strand
TGTATCGATCGTCGGCGCAATTGTCGCGGGCATTGGCATCAATAACATGAGCAAGATCAACGACATGGGCGACCGCATTTACCAGCGCGAACTGCTCGGCCTGTCGTTCGTTAAAGAGGCTAACATCAACCTCGTTTACGTCGGCCGCGCTACGCGTAGCATGCTCCTCGCCTCCAGCGAAGCCGAGCGGGCCAAATACCGGCAGCGGGTTGACGAAGCACGACAGCAGATCCGCACCAATCTTGCCGAAGCCGACAAGCGGTTCTTTTCCCCTGAAGGGCGCAGCCTGCTCGCCCGACTGCAAAGTGAGCTGGATGACTACGACAGGGATGTCAGTACCGCGATCCAGCGCGCGCAATCCGAACCGCTGCAAGCGAACCGCGAGCTGACGAGTTTCGTGATGGGCCCGATGGCGGCCAAGGCTTCCGTGGTGGATGACCGCATGACCGAGCTAGCCCGCCTGAAGGAGAAGAACGCTGAAGCCGCCTCCAAAGCGACAGCGGAACTCTATGAATCGAGCCGTGCCTTCATGATCATGCTGGTAGTAGGCAGTGCCCTGCTAGGCATGGGGCTCGGGGTCTGGATCACGCGCACCCTGTTGCGCCAGCTCGGTGGCGAGCCCAATGATGCTGCGCTGATCGCCTCGCGCATCGCCGGCGGCGACCTGGCAGTCGAGATCCCAACGCGCTCGAACGACCAGTCAAGCATGCTGTTCGCCCTGCGCAGCATGCGCGACAGCCTGGCCCAGATTGTCGGCGAGGTACGCGCGGGTACCGATACCATTGCCACCGCTACCCAGCAGATCGCAGTCGGCAACCAGGACCTGTCGTCACGTACCGAGCAGCAAGCTGGCTCGCTTGAAGAGACCGCCTCGTCGATGGAAGAACTGACCTCCACCGTCAGGCAGAATGCAGACAATGCCCGCCAAGCCAACCAGTTGGCCGCCACGGCATCCGAAGTCGCCACACGGGGCGGCGCCGTGGTGGCGCAGGTGGTCGATACCATGGGGTCGATCAACGAAGCGTCCAAGCGTATCGTCGACATCATTGCAGTCATCGACGGCATTGCCTTCCAGACCAACATCCTGGCCCTGAATGCCGCAGTCGAGGCGGCGCGGGCTGGCGAACAAGGGCGCGGCTTTGCCGTCGTCGCCACCGAGGTGCGCACCCTGGCGCAACGTTCAGCCGAAGCGGCGAAGGAAATCAAGGCCCTGATCAACGACTCCGTCTCCCGTGCGGAAAGCGGCACCCGGCTGGTCGACCAGGCCGGCCGCACGATGGGCGAAGTCGTCGCAAGCATTGCCAGCGTGAGCAACATCATGGCGGAGATCTCGGCAGCGAGCGCCGAGCAATCCAACGGCATCGATCAAGTCAACCAGGCCATTAGTGAAATGGACCTGGTGACCCAGCAAAATGCTGCGCTGGTGGAAGAGGCGGCAGCCGCAGCCGACTCCCTCAAAGAGCAAGCCGCGCAATTGTCTGGCCTGGTCGCAGTGTTCACGCTCCACAAGGCGTCAACCAGTGCGGCGGCAAGCGCTGTGCCCCGCGCCAATCACGCGTCTGCGCAGCGCCCGCGCAAAGTGCCTGCCGTTACCAAGCGGGCAGCCCTTCCCGCTCCCGGCGCTGAAAGCATGACCATGAAGCCAGCGCGCACGAAGGCGCCTGTTGGCGCCGACCAGGAGTGGCAGGAGTTCTGACGCTCCTGTTGGTGCGGCTTCCACCCGCAATTGTCCGCTTACGCCCCAGACAGACCATCGCAAGGTGGTTCACCCAACGGTTTCCTACCTTCAGCTCTCTGGTTCCGTCTGAATCTTGGGAGGTAAAGGAAGAGAAACCGTGAATTTCGCCCCGGTTCCCGGGCCCCGGCTAGTGACAGTGATCTCGCCACCGTGCAGCTTCACGATGCTCTTCACGAGCGATAGTCCGATACCGAGCCCGCCCTGAGACCGGTCAGGCGTTCGCTTTGCTTGAGTGAACAGGTCGAACACGCGCGGCAAAAAGCCCACGTCAATCCCGACACCATTGTCTTCTACCTCAACAAACGCATCGCTACTATTATTGTGGACTGTAACCGTGATCATGCCACCCTCGGGGGTATATTTTGCAGCGTTGTTGAGTAGGTTGGCGACAACCTGGACAAGTCGGTTTCGGTCACCGATCAAGAACAGATGATCCCCTTTATGATGGACCGTCAGCGAATGTTTCCTGGACTCCAACAAGGGCCGGGACTGCTCGACTGCGGTGTCGACAATCGCGTTCAGGTCAACGACTTCTTTGTTCAGCTGCACAACTCCGCGGGTGACGCGTGACACGTCCAGCAGGTCGTCTACTAGCGCGCTCAAATGCTTAACCTGGCGTGTGATGACCTCGCTGGACTTGATGACTGTTGCATCGCCGTCGGAAACCATCCTGAGCATTTCCGCAGCGGTCGAGATCGGGGCCAGCGGGTTCCTCAATTCATGGCTCAGCATGGCAAGGAATTCATCCTTTCGGGTTCCCTCCTCCTGGACGCGCCGCATGTGCTCAGATAATTCTTCGTTAGCCCGACGCAACTCCAAGTTCAGCCTGTCCAGTTCCCGGGTGCGCTCGACGATCTCTGCCTCCATCCTGAGATTCTCGGCACTCAGCTGCGCACTCGCAGTGCGTTGACGGGCATTCTCCTCACCCAACAGTACATATTGGGTGACATTGTCGACCCGATGCACGATGTACTTTAGTGTACGGTCTTCGGCGAGCACGGGCGCGTTGACCGGAAACCAGTAACGCAAGTCGAAACCTTGTCCATCCGGAAGCGGCACATCGTAGCGCTGGATTGCCATGACATCATTGGCATGCGTGGCAACTACTCGCTGGAGCGAGCGCGCAAGGTTTTGCGTCGAGTTGGCTTCTGGTGTAAGCGGGTTGTCGGGGAAGACATCGAAAATAGACCGCCCAAGTATCTGATCGCGACAGGTCAGGGTAGCCCGTAAATACTCTTCGCTGACCCCGACAATCGTGAACCCGGGATCGGGCAGCAGTATGAGAAAGGCACCGGGGATGGCATTAAACACGAGCGCATAGTCCGCTGCCGGCACAAGCGATTCTATTGTCATGCTGCTTGATGGGAATGTCATTCGGCGCGCCTCACTTGCCATGACGACGCGCTCAAGTAAAGTGCAGGCGCATGAGCACGTCTACGTGTTCCACGCCAGATAAATACTTCAACGCCCTATCTTGCACTCTGGGAAAATCTTGCACGGCAATACCGCCCTCGTTTTTAGTACGGCAAGTATAGGGGGATTTCAACGCGTGCGACGCTCATCAAAGAATTCGGCCAACTCCGCGCCACCAGAAAAAGAAAAAGCTCCTGGAAATCAGGGGATCTGTCTTGGTTTAATGCCGAGTGTGTAACAATACCATTCAAAGTACCGTCCTATATCCATAGCGTTTGGTTCAATGCAAGCGGCTCCGCTTTTGCGCGTACATCTGTTCGTCCGCCAAGAGGACGTAATGCGACAGCGTCTGTTCCGCGTTGGAATCGACCAGCACGACGCCGGCACTGATCGAAACGCAATATGGCCGCTCCTGCATCAAGTTGAAGGCGCGCAGATTGGCCTCAATACGCGACAGGATGACCTCTGGCTGCTCGTCGTCAAGGGTATATGCGACAAATTCGTCGCCGCCGAGGCGTGCCACGACATCGGCATGGCGGAACGACTGGCGAAACACCAGCGCGGCGTCACGGATCATGGCGTCTCCGGCCTCGTGCCCCAGTTCATCGTTGACACGCTTCAGGCCATCGATGTCGGCGAAGATAACGGCACTCTTTGTACGTCTACGCCGTGCTAGCCTATAGATCTGTTCGGCTTGCAGGAAAAAGCCACGCCGATTGTACAGCCCCGTCAGGACGTCGGTCAGCGACAGCATCCTCATTTCGCTCACCTTCTCGTCCCTTTGCTTCAATTCTTCGGCATGGCTCATCGACGTGTCGGCGATTTCCTGGCGCTGTTCGCGCAGAAGCCGCTCGAGTGAAGTGTGCGACTCGATTTTGCCCAGTGCGGCCCCAGCCAACTGCAGAATGTATGAGAGCGTGCGTTTGTATACCTCCTGCATCGCTGTATCGACGTCATGATTCCAGCTGACTGCGAGGACCACCGCTGCGGCGTGCGCCGGCACAGCCACTAACAGCCTGCGCGGCCCTCCGTATTCAAGCTGCTCTTCGCTATCGGAATGAGCGTCCGCAGCGGCTACCGCGTCGGCGATCATGCGCGCGGCGGCGCGGTACAGCGGATGGTCCGTGCCGGCCGAATGCGCAATACCGTGGCTGTCGAACTCGACGAGATCCATCCGATCGCTGCGCAGGAGCAGCAAGGCCGAGTCGAACCGGACCATTTCCGCCAACGCGCGGCCGATCAGTGCCAACGAACCCTGCGCCTCGTCGGTTTGGAGCAGATCACGCGCAAGCGTCAACAATATGCGCAACTGGGCCGGTCCTAGCTGCCGCGTTTCCACCCGATGCTTCCTCATATTGCGTCGCCCTTCATGCTATTCCTCCTCCGAGTCTTGCGTCGGAGGCCGGGAGGATGGCGTGATAGCCTCTGAGACCAGCTGATCGGTACTGGGGACTCGGCGCAATAAAGGCTTGTCGAGCACTCGCGCAATTACGCCTGAGGGAACACGCCTGTACTCCATGTACTTCTGCGCCAGCGCGCGGTTGCGCACCGACTGGATGTTGACGCCGCGCGCCACCGCTTTCGCGGTACCAGTGTCAGAGCGTCTTTGGCGTTCGTTCATGAAAGTTCCAATTCAAACATTTCCACGATTCCTCTGTTGATTTGTGGCCTGCACTGAGTGTATGCCTAATCCCGCCCATGCGTCGGTCTTCTTTCTGTTCCGGCTCCAATATGAAATCCCAATGGCCCGAGCATGCAGGACATGCTAACGTCGTAGTTTGAAAATCTGCTGATATGCGAGGAAATCATGGATACCACTTACGCCGACCGCCGCCTCGATCAGCTCCAGTATCGCCATCTGCAACATGCGCTCGACCTCTTGCGCACGCACGGCTGGCACTATGCAGTCCGGTATTTGCGCAACCACCGGATCGCCGAATCTACACTCCAGCGTGTGCTCTTTGGTGAATGGCAGCGCCATCGCGTATCGGCCAACAAATTCCTCGTCTGGCTAAGCTGACATGCGTTCTCCAGGAATCGCTGGCTGTTCACCACAGAGCCATGTATATTGGGTTCACCGCGTATCGAGCACCGCTAAAGAACTGCCGGTCTGTCCCCGGTCTCGCTAACGCTGGCGACCCCGGTCTGACTCCCTCACTTGTTGACCCTGCTCGTTGCTGCGTATTGCCGGAAAGGGCCTGACTCTACATTCTTGTGAAACCGTCTCTATATAGGTGAGCCACATGTCCATATGGCAAATTCAATACCAGGACGCTCAAGGAGCGATTCAGGTATGTCTTGGCGAACAGGACTGCCGTCCAAGCGATCATGAAGCCATCGAGATCGTGGTCCAAAGCCTGATTCAGGCCGCACGGACCAGCATGAGCGCTGCGCTATACTTGACGCTCCTATCGGCAGACGCACTTTCTGAACTTCGGATCCGATCCATTTCACCGGCTAGCGCAGTCACCCTGATTTCCCGGTCGGCAGTTTAAAATCACGATCGAACCAACTGCCTGGACTCCCGGACCGCGATTGATCCTTCACATCCGAGCGCTCCCGCATTTCCGATTGCTTTCGCTCGCGCGCGTGCTGGACCTTCAACCGCTTTTCCCACAAGCCATAGTCTGACAACGTTTCCTTCGCCATGTCGACGCATCGCAGGTAATCTGGAGAGGCCTTGGCGCATGGCGGGACCGGTGGTTCAATCCCCTGCACGATGCAATAGCGAACTGCATCCTCCAGGCCGCCCTCGTTGAGCAAGTCCTGGCATGCAGTCGAATGAATCAGTGCCAGGTTCATGTCGCTATCCATAACTTGCCACGTGCCTGGCAAAGCGCTGAAGCGGACGCGGGCCGGTGCGCTCTGCATTCGCGCACCAGGCCTGCAGGCCTGCCAGGAGCACCGCTTGCGTGGCCGGCGAACGCTCCCACAACTTCTCCAGCTCCTGCCGCGCCATATGCATGGCCGAGAGTCGGGCACTTTGTTCTGTAACCTGTTCCAGTTCTGCCAGTTGCGCATCCGTCAGCCGCCAGGGCGCATGGCGTAACAGTAGTTTCGCCCGGACCAAGGCCTCATGCGGGACCAGCTTCGCCAAGCCTGTGCGTTCTGCCTGAAATACATCCAGCGTCGCGAGTGTCAGCTCGCGCGTCAATACCGCACGATTACCCAATACTAGCTTCAAAGTCACCAATGTGGGTACGAACTGTCCCGCACATCGCATCAAGCGCTGCGGCGGGCGCCGGAGCGATGCCAGCCGCAACCAGCGCAACATGCTGATGTAAGTCCAGCCTATATCCAGTTCGAACCAGCGAACCGAAAACTTTGCCGAAGTCGGAAAAGTGTGATGATTGTTGTGTAGCTCTTCCCCACCGATCAGCAGGCCAAACGGAACGATATTGGTTGCAGCTTCTTTGCAGTCGTAATTGCGGTAGCCGGCATAGTGCCCCAAGCCGTTGACAACACCGGCGGCCAGGAACGGAATCCGCATCATCTGGCAGGCCCACAGCGTCAAGCCCCGCATCCCAAACAAGCCCAGTTCGATCAACAAGAGCAAGCCCACGCCTTGCCATGTGTAGCGGCCATAAATCTTTCGCTCCAACCAGTCTTCCGGAACGCCACGACCGTAGCGATCCAGCATAGCGAGGTCGGATGCCGCACCGCGGTAGAGTTCAGCCCCGCGCCACAAAACCTGGTTGATACCGCGTACGATTGGACTGTGCGGATCCTTCGCCGTTTCACAATGGGCGTGATGGCAACGATGTACCGCCACCCATTCCCGCGTCACCATCCCCGTCGTCAACCACAGCCAGAAGCGGAAGCAATGTTCGACGGTCGGGTGCAGTTTCAGGGAGCGATGGGTCTGGCACCGATGCAGGTAGACCGTCACAGTGACGATCGTCATGTGCGTGGTTACCAGTCCGAGCAAAAATAGCTGCCACCAGCTCAACGCGAGAAGACCTTCAGCCACCCAGTGCAGATACATTTCCACGCTGGCGCTCCTTCACAATAATGGCCTATAGGTTCGGGTGGTCCGCGGCAAACGCGATTGCATCACACAGTTGACCATACCGATAGCCTCCATAGAGGAAGTGGCCCTCGATATAGGCGATACCATGCAGCTTCATCATGCTTTCGTCTTCGTCGGTTGGGTGATATGCGGCCACCCAGCTCGGTTGGAACGCATCGTCGCGCAGAAAGGCAGATTTGGCATGTTCTGCGACTGCATACCGCAAGGCATCCCGAAATACTTCGTAATGATGCTGCCGGAATGTGTACCGTCTACCATCAAACGATATTTCATACCGTGCCGCCAGGCTTTCATCCGATTCCTGGCAGGTACCTGGGTCGCGAATATTCTCCATGATCATTCTCCCTCACTTGTCATTCGCGTTTACAAAGATCTGGCGCCAGCCGTTTGACATCGCCCTGGCGCAGCGCGACAACACAAGCCTGATCCACCTAATGCATTCCTCGTCGCCCGCACACGCTTTCGCACGGTGAACGGGCGTTACAGCGTTGAATGCTTCATGGCTTCTGCTTCACGGGCGGCAGTGCGTTCCTCGCGCGCGGAGGTTGGGTCGCCTCCACTGTCGACCTGCCCGGCAGCCCGTTCCGCATCACCGTGTGCACCTTCGGCTTCGGCCCTCCCGCTGGGATTCTCGGCAGCAGGCGGTTCCAACATGTCTTGCACCATTGCGCGCAGCTCTTCAACATCGGGCAACAAACCACGCCTTTTCCGCAGGTGAATATAGTGTTGGATCTCAGATTCCTGCTCAGCACTAAGAGGCAGGCCGCGGAAGGAGAACTCCGGTCCATTATCTTTCATGACGGTTCTCCTGATCGTTGACTCATAACGAGTGTACGCCTAAACCCGCATCTGCATCGGCCCGCTAGAGATATTCATTTGCGGCAGTAACTGGTGAAGATGCGTACCGCGCAACGCACCGCGAGCAGTGGAGCCAGCACGTGGCGCAGCATGCCCCCTGCTCCGGCTGACCAATGCTCAACGCAACGCTTTCTCCCGTAGCCCCTCGCGTGCAGCGCATAGAGAATTGTCAGTAGCGTCGTTATCTCGTCGCCTCATTCCAAGTATTGAGTTCGACCGGAGCCTCCCAGGTTCTTAAGATATCGCTAGGTGTTCAGCCCGATGACATGTATATTGACAGTGCTGCCTACGAAGCACCGCAAATAGTTTCCGGTCTCTCTCCTGTCTCGCCCAACCTGGCGTCTCCCGTCTGATTCCCTTGCTTGTTGACCATGCTCGTCGCCGCATATCGCCGGAAACGGCCCAACTTACTTTTTCACAAGGTTCTATCATGACTACTCAAACCGGAATTGTTAAATGGTTCAACGACGCCAAAGGCTTTGGCTTCATCACCCCGGATGCAGGGGGCGGTGACTTATTTGTCCACTTCCAGGACATTCAAGCAAACGGATTCAAATCCCTGACGGATAATCAGCGCGTTTCCTTCGAGCGCAGCCCTAGCCCCAAAGGTGAAAAGGCTACAAACGTTCGCCCTTCCTGATCACCCGGTTCCGCAGTAATCCGCTGGGCCTCGTGATCCACTGGCTCAGCGGAACCATCACGACCCGATAACGGGCGTCATTTGGCGTTCCACGACTATAACCAGCGTGGATCAAGGAAATCCCGACAGTGGCGGCCGTTAACTCGCTCCGCGTTCACACATCCCTTTGCAAGGGCAGCGCTGGCATGACAAGCCACACCTTCAGGGATTCCGATGACTAGACATCCGATCGCCTCGCCATGGCCGAACAATGTCGTTTTAGGCGCCGAGGAAAACGATCCGGAACTGCGTCAGCGACGCATTGCACTGGACGAGGCCAGCCTACAGTTGAAGCTGTGTGCTCCCGATATGAAATCGCTGGCATTCCAGGACTGCCAGTTGGCGTTACACAACCTCTTACATTATCTCAGTACGACCTACCTCACCTAGCCTTGCTGAGCGCACGCAAATGCAGTCACGCCGCAACCGCGTAAATCAGGTTTAGGGAGCCCGATTTGAAATTGCTTTGACGGCAGGCCTTATGCGTATCGTCAGCAACGCTATGATCGCTTCGAAGACCGATTGTGTTATGCCAGGGCAGATAGTTTGAAAAGTTCGTTAGTTCAACAGAGCACGGTCATTGCTTTCCATCTCGCCATTCACAGGCGGCGCACCACGTGGATATTGATCGCGCGCGAACCATACGCGGACTCCTCAACGTCATAAGAAACCAGCTTCTTTTCGAGGCTCCCCGGTTGCTGTTTGCTGACAAAGTCCCCGATATCGGCGCAGACATCATAGCCTCCGTCATCAGGCCTGATTTGCCCAATCCCTTTTAACCTGCTGAACCAATGGATAGTTCCCGTATACATACTCATGTAGATCTCCTCGTTATCGACGTACAAATCCAGTTCTCAAGTAGAGCCAGGGGTCGAGGATCGGACAGGAATGGCGCAGGGGCCGAACAGGAAGGAAACAGGACGGTGACTAAGAACCGAAGCGGAAGCCGCAGTGTATAGCATAAAGCCGGTTTCACCTAATGGCAGGGTGCAAAGCGAAATCAATTGAACAAGCATTCCGCTACCGCTGCCACTGCCATGCAACGGCCCATCCAAAATGTTTCCAAGCCGGCGCAGGCGTTGAACGCCGACGTGGCCGGAGTCAAGCTCATTGAGTTGGTGGCACGCAGCACGACAGGTGAAAATGAGCAGGTGGCTGTTAGCAGGGGCGACTCCGCACTGTTATCGGCGGTCCAGCCAAACGAAAAAAAAATGGCTCCAAAATGGAGCCATTTAATATTCATCTTCGACGACGACAGTTAATATTCTGTCACTCCCACTCTATTATTTACGGCAGACCGAAGTCCCTGATTTTTCGCTACTTTCTGGACTTTTTCACAATCGATACCAGCAGAAGTACCATTACCTATTGTTCGTTTAGAGCGCCTTCTTGATTACGATTCACCGCAATTATATTAGACCTGCAAGATAATGTGAATCGCCACCATTCTTCTAGATACCCTGCAGCCGTAAGAAATGCCGCTTTTCGAACTCGATCGGCGACAAGCGTTCATTGAACCCATGCCGCCGCTTCGGATTGTAAAACATCTCGATATAGTCGAAGACGTCCTGTCTTGCCTGCTCGCGGGTGGCGTAGGTTCTGCGCCGTACCCGCTCCCGCTTCAATAATTGGAAGAAGCTCTCCGCCACAGCGTTGTCGTGGCAGTTGCCCCGTCTACTCATGCTCTGTACCAGGTTGTGCTCCTCAAGGAAGTCACGCCAGTCATAACTGCTGAATTGACTGCCTTGATCTGAATGTACCATCACCTCTTTAGCCGGTTTGCGCCGCCACACTGCCATCAACAACGCGTTCATTGCTAGTTCTTTGTCGATCCGAGAACTCATAGACCAGCCGATTACCTGGCGTGAGAACAAGTCCAGCACCACCGCCAGGTAAAGCCATCCCTCTTAAGTGCGCAGATACGTAATGTCCGTGACCCAGACTTTATTCGGCTCGGTCACGTCGAACTAACGCTGCAGATGGTTTGGCGCCACTACCGAAGGTCGCCCACCGTTCTTGTACTTGCGCTTCGCATAGCCTGTTTGGGACCGAATGCCATCAGCACGCATCAGACGATATACCCGATTGATGCCGCATTCTTCACCAAGCTCCTGCAGGTCGTCGTAGACCTTGCGGTAGCCGTAGACGGCACCGCTTTCCAGCCATGACTGCTTGATGTGACCAAGCAGTCGCCGATTCACCTTGGCCCGTTCGCTTTCAGGATTGCTGCACCAAGCGTAATAGCCGCTTGGATGGATCTTGAGCATCTTGCACATGCGCTGAACGGAATACTGCGCCTGGTGCTCACGAATGAAGGCGTACCTTACCCGGACGTCTTGGCAAAGTACGCCGCGGCCTTTCGCAGGATGTCACGCTCCTCGGTGACACGCTTGAGCTCTGCCTTCAACTTGCGCATTTCCTCAGCTTGGGCATCGTTAGCTTTGCGTTCAGGCTCGGGAACACTATAACGCTTGGTCCAAGCGTAGATGCTATGGATGCTGACCCCAAGCCGTTCCGCCACTTCCGCCGCAGGGTGGCCGCGATCAACCACCTGTTTGACTGCCGCGATCTTGAATTCTTCGGTATATCTCTTGCCGCTCATTGACGCTCTCCTTTGCCTTAGAATTATGGCTCAGGAGTATCTAGGATAGTGGTGGCGATTCAATGCGATCCATGTCGCCAAGTGCAGCCAGAGATGAGACACCCATCATTTTATACCGACATCGTCGCCAAAGTACGAACCGCGGCGCGGTACAGCAAGCAATGCCAACACCGAATTTCCAGGTTACGTCGTCAAACTGATCTGAGCCCGCACCTCGCAATGACACCTAGCCCGGCACGATCTGCGGCCGTCGGCTTCCGCCCCTAAGAGACGGTTTGAAAACTCGGAAGCAACTATGATGTCCGTACGGTTCTCTCTCGCAGGAGCAGGCCATGTGGACAGCAGAGCAGCGGGCGCGACACAAAGTCGTAGAGCGCTAGGAGCGGCGGGGCTACCCAACCGATATCAGCGATAGGGAATGGAAACTCGTCGAGCCATTATTGCCGGGTAAAGCACATACTGGTCGACCGCGTAAGGTAGACCTTCGCGAAGTCGTCAATGCTTTGCGTTACCTGGTCCGTTTGGGCTGCGAATGGCGCATGCTGCCCAACGATTTTCCTCCCTATCAGACCGTGTACTACTGGTTTCGTCGCCTGGTACGACGCTTCCTGTTCCGGACGATCCACGACCTGGCGTTGATGCTTGACCGGATGTGCGAGCAGCGCGAAGTCGTTCCCTCAGCCGGCATCGTCGATAGCGAGTCAGTGAAAGCCCCGGGCGCGTGTGAGCGCGGTTATGACGCACACAAGAAGATCAGCGGACGCAAACGGCATATTGCAGTGGATACGGACGGACGCCTTCTGGCAGTGAACCTGACGCCTGCCGATGTGGCTGACTCGACAGGCGCTCAGTTGGTACTGGACGCCTTGGTCAAGCGTTGGCCTTGGGTCAAGCATCACTTTGGCGATGCTGCTTACGACCGGCGCACACTGCTGGACAAGGCGGCTTTCCTCGATTTACGGTCGAGGTTGTCCGAGGCCTGCAGGGCCAGGCAGGCTTCCAGGTACAGCCGCGGCGCTGGGTCGTTGAGCGGACGTTCGCATGGTTGATGCGTTATCGTCGTCTGGTCCGGGATTACGAGCGACGCCTCGACGTATCCGAAGGCATGATTTACATCGCCTTGGGATCATCTCTGCTGCACCGAATTCGTTTCCGGTGAGTTTTCAAACCGTCTCTAAGCGGTCTTTCACTCGAATTGCTCGAGCGTCTGATGTGCAGCAGGAGCAGACTCGGTTCATTAACATACCAGCGACGGAGTAGGTCATTCAATAGTTCCACGTACTCGTATCGCTCAGCCAAACTTCACTTGCGCATGCGTCAAAGTTGCCATCATTGCGAAAACCTAATATCATTAGGTTTAGAACGTTTTACAGTAGGATGAGATGCCACGCCAAGGATTGGACCGTGATGCCGTCGTGCGAGCGGCATGTGTGCTCGTCGATGCATGTTCACTTCCCAAATTAAGCATGGCCGCCTTGGCCAAGCAGTTGGATATTGCGATTCCAAGCTTGTATGCGCATGTCCGAAACTTGGAGCACCTGCGCGAGTTGATAGCCAACCTTGCCACGAATGAACTGGCTGACGTTCTCGGGCCGGCGGTAGAGGGTCGCCACCGCGGCGATGCCCTACGCGCCTTGGCGCATGGCTACCGCACATATGGGCACCGGTACCCCGGGCGCTATGCCGCCAGTCAACTACCGCCTGCCACGACGATTGAGGCTCAGACTGCGGTAGCGCGCGTGGCGCAGCCGATCTACGCCACGCTATGCAGTTATGGCCTTGCCGAGCCGGGATTGACCGATGCTGTTCGCTGCCTTCGCTCCGCGCTGCATGGTTTTATCACGCTTGAACAAGTCCAAGGTTTCACCCATCGGCGTTCCGTCAATCGCTCGTTCGAGGTCATGCTCGAATTTCTCGATCACGGATTTTCCAGTTGGCCGGCAAACACCGGTACAACCGCTGACCATCCCTTTACCTCATGACGGAGTCTTCAATGAAAAAGATTACTTCACGCGACGGTACCAGTTTGGCGCTCGAGCGTCTCGGCAACGGCCCGCCGCTGGTCCTGGTTGGCGGCGCGCTGCAGCACCGCGCATTGGACAGGCTGCTCGGGCAGCGTGCGCAGGCCCTGTCGCGGGACTTTACCATCTACCATTATGATCGTCGCGGACGAGGCGACAGCCTGGATTGCCTCCCCTATGCAGTTGAACGGGAAATTGACGACTTGGAATGTGTAGTCCACGCTGTTGGCATGCCTGTCCCTGTGCTGGGGCTTTCATCAGGAGGCGCGTTGGCCCTCAGGGCCGCTGAGCGGCTTGGTGACCGAATCAGTCACCTAGTTGTGTTCGAGGTGCCGTTTAGCATCGACCCAAGCATTCAGGAAAGCTGGCGCAGCTTCGCCGCCGCACTCGATGTCTTATTAAAACGCGGCGAACGGGAGGCGGCATTGCGATTGTTCTTCCACCAGATGGATATCCCTGCTGCGACGGTTGATGCCATGCGTTCGACGCCAGGCTGGCCCTTATTGTTAGCGGTCGCGCATACCCTTTCGTATGACATGGCTGTGTTAGGTGAAGGTCTACCGGTGCCTATGCCGCTGCTGGCCAAGGTAGAGGCTCCAGCACTCGTTATCGACGGCAGTAACTCTTTCGCCTTCGTGCAACAAGCGGCCAATGCTATCGCCGTGGCACTACCACGCGCAACGCGCTTAACACTTTCTGGTCAGACACACGCGGTTGAAGGCGACATACTGGCACGCGCAGTTGTTGAATATCTAAGCCCAAGAGCGTCTAACAAAATGGGAAGCAGTTCGTGATGGGCCTCTGATGTCGAAAATCTTGAACAATAAATTCGGTAACCCAGACAGCCAAAAGCGGCGCCACTTCGCTCTGCCTGCTTTGAATGTGGATTACGCGGAACATTAGGCGAATGCAGATCATCGTTGCAACAGACATTCACGGCACACATGAACGGCTGCGAACACAACTGGCCGTTCTTGGCGAGTCAATCGTCGTTTCACCCTGGTCTGGCGACGGAAAGCCTTTCGCAACCGAGCATGAGTCCGTCCTGCATTTTCATCAACAAGATGGACTCGACTTTTACGAGAGAAAAATCGCTGAAGTAGCACGAGGGAAACCGTCCGTTCTCATTGGGTTCAGCGTCGGCGCCACCAGCCTGTGGCGGTATGTCGCCAGTCTACAATGCAATCCAGCCAGCCTTGCGTTCCTCTACTACGGCTCAAGAATCAGGGATTATGAAAGTCTTGTTCCACGCTGTCCTACAACAGCTATCTTCGCAGAGAACGAGCCTTCATTCAATCCAACCAACTTGGCCAAGGCCCTTGGCCGGTCTGGTGCGCAGTGCATCGTTCTCTCAGGCACGCATCACGGCTTCATGAGTCCAACCTCGAACCACTACAGAGCGGATATCGCAGAAGAACAGTTTCGACTGCTTCGGGCCAAGATCAGTGAACACCAACACCGTCAATAATGCAGCCTCGCTGCGCCCAGCAAATCGCCTAACATAGCGGTGTTTCTCGCTCTCACTTCATTCGCTGGACTCGGCCAGGCTGCTGCATCTGCCGTCGCCAGTTGGCTCTACGTTGAGCGGCAGCTTATGACTTGAGACCAGCCATACTGCAGAAGGTGCCACTCGGAGAGCGCACTATCCTGGAACTGGAGCGCCGCGGCATGTTCCCAAAGCGGTTTTCAATCACGGCACGGTCAGTCGCTTGGGTTTGATGGTATTTGCGTGTCCGCCGCAATCCGGCTCGCGCATACCATCGCCGAGACCATCAATTTCAGCTGCGTCCCCTTGCCAATCGTTGCCAGATTTCGCCACTAAAAAAGAAAAAGCCCCTGTAAATCAGGGGCTTAGGCTTGGTTTAATGCCAAGTGCTGCGCGCTGCAGCCAGACGGAAAATTATTCCTCGCAATAGCTGGCCACACCCTCACGAAATTCAAGCACCTGCTCCGAGTTCCGAATTACGAAATCAATCAATGCCGGAACAATTTTCGCCAACCTCCAAGCACACCGCTTTCGGCCCCGTTCCGCGGTGATAACATCCGCGAAATTCGGCCGGCCAACAGCGCCGATGGCGCGGCGCGATCGCGGCCGTTAGTCCAACACGGAAAGAAGCCATGAAACATCCATACAAGAACCGGACCGCCACAGCGGCGGCCGTGGCCATGACGTTCTATGTCCTGTCAGCGCAAACCGCCGGTGCCGATGCCGCCGATCCGGCCCAGCGCGCCATGGACTTGGTAGCGCGCATGACGCTGGAGGAAAAGGCCAGCCAACTGCAATACGACTCGCCCGCCATCGCCCGCCTGGCCATTCCCCGCTACAACTGGTGGAATGAAGGCTTGCACGGCGTCGCCCGTGCCGGCAACGCCACGGTCTTCCCACAGGCCATCGGACTGGCAGCCACCTGGAACAGTCCGCTGGTGAGGCGGGTGGGTGACACGGTCGCCACTGAATTCCGCGCCAAGTACCTCGAAACGGTCGGCGCCGATGGCGGCACCCAGCTTTACCAAGGACTGACGGTCTGGTCACCCAACGTCAACATTTTCCGCGATCCGCGCTGGGGCCGGGGCCAGGAAACGTATGGCGAAGACCCATACCTGACATCGCGTACGGCAATAGCATATGTGCGCGGCTTGCAGGGCGACGATCCGCTGGCACCCAAGGTGTCAGCCGCTGTCAAGCACCTGGCCGTACACAGCGGCCCCGAATCGGACCGGCACCGTGAAGACGTGCACCCCACGCAGCGCGACCTGGTCGAGACGTACCTGCCGGCCTTCCACGCCACCGTCACGCAAGGCAAAGCGCTGTCCGTCATGTGCGCCTATAACGCCGTGGGCGGCGTGCCGGCCTGCGCAAACACTTCTCTGCTGAAGGATTACCTGCGCGGAGCCTGGAAGTTCCAGGGGCATATCGTGTCCGACTGCGGCGCCGTGGCCGACATCCATTCGGTTGGCGCACACCGTTATGTCAAGACGCCGGAAGAGGCGGTTGCTGCGGCCATCAAGGCCGGCACCGACGTGCTCTGCGAATTCGGCGGCACACCGACCGCCGCTCCAGCCACCACAGTACGTGCCGTAAAGCAGGGCTTGCTGGCCGAGGCAGACCTCGACCGCGCCGTGCAGCGGCTACTCGCGGCGCGCATCGGCCTGGGGCTGCTCGACGCTCCGGATAAGCGCCCATTCAGGGAGATCACGCCCAAGGACTACGACACGCCAGCCCACCGCCGCTTGAATCTGGAAGCGGCGCGCCAATCGCTGGTGCTGCTGAAAAACGACGGCCTGCTGCCGCTGAAGCAAGCGCCGCGGCACATCGCCGTAATCGGACCGAACGCGGATAGCGTTGATGCGTTGGTGGGCAACTACAATGGCACCCCTTCCAAGCCTGTCACGGTGCTGGAAGGCATCCGCGCCCGTTTCCCGGCCGCGCAGGTGACGTACGTGGAAGGCACGGGCTGGGTCGCTCCGCCCCTGCAGGACGTGCCGCCCGAAAGCCTGTGCGTGGACAGCGCCTGTACCCAGAATGGCGTGAAGCTGGAGCGCTTCGACAACCTCAACCTGGAAGGCGCGCCAAGCGCCACGGAAATCCAGGCAAAAGCCGAATTCAAATGGGGCTGGCCCAACGCCTACGACCGCAAGACGTCGACGCGCTGGACCGGTTATGTGCGTGCCACCGAGAGCGGCATGCACAATTTCCGCCTGAAGGGCAATCATGGCTACCGCATCCGCGTTGACGGGAAGATGGTGGCGGACTTGTGGGACATCGCGTGGCCGACATCGAAAACCGAGATCAGCCTGCAAGCGGGCAAGGTGTACCGGATCGACGTCGAAGCACAGCAGATGGGCTGGGATGGCGAGCAGCGCCTGCAATGGAGCAAGCCCAGCTTCGATGACGCCGCGGCGCTGGAAGCGGCCGGCAAGGCCGACCTTGTGGTCTTCGTCAGCGGCTTGAACTGGCAGCTGGAAGGTGAGGAAATGTCGGTCCATGCACCCGGCTTTACCGGCGGCGACCGCACCAGCATCGACCTGCCCGCCCCGCAGGAAGCGCTGCTGGAGCGCCTGGGCGCGCTGGGCCGGCCGATGGTGCTGGTCAACATGAGCGGCAGCGCGATGGCGCTGAACTGGGCCGATAGCAAGGTGCCGGCCATCGTCCAGGCTTGGTATCCTGGCGGCGAGGGGGGGCAAGCCGTGGCTGACCTCATCGCGGGCGATTTCAGTCCCGCCGGCCGCTTGCCCGTCACGTTCTACAAGTCCGCCGCCGACCTTCCGCCGTTCAAGGATTACGGAATGCAGGGCCGCACCTACAAATACTTCAAAGGCGAGCCGTTGTACCCGTTCGGCCACGGCCTGAGCTATACGCACTTCAGCTATACCGCCGGCGCACCCATGCCGAAAACCGTGTGCGCCGGCTGCAGGGTCAAGCTGGCGGTGAGGGTGAAGAATGACGGCCAGCGCGCCGGTGACGAAGTGGTGCAGCTGTACGTCAGCCGTCCCGGTGACGGCGCGCCAATCAGCACGCTGGCCGGTTTCACCCGCGTCAGCCTGAAGCCGGGCGAGCAGCGCAGGATCACGTTCGAGCTCGAAGGCAAGGCTTTGAGCACCGTGGACGCGAGCGGCAACCGTATCGTGGAAGCCGGTCCTGCCACCATCTGGGTCGGCGGCGGCCAGCCAACCGGGCCGACGGTGACGCACCACTCGTCCGGGGTGAAACTGCAGATGACGGTCAAGGGACGCCGCAGCGTGCCGCCCTTCTGATGCCGGTCAAAGCGGCGTTGCCAGGATACGCCTTCGGGCCGGTCCTGGCCGCATGCCGCCGCGTTTGACCGGCGTATGCGCGCTAACGGTTTTCCAGCTTTCCGGCGACCCGCATCTCGGCAACCCTTGCCGGCTCGCCGCTGGCGGACTGGATGCTGACACGCACCCGGCGCCCGGTGCGGGCCTCAGCAGGCGTCTCGATCGTCGCCTGCGGGGCATCTGTCAATGGCAGCGCGGCCAGCGGCACCCACTGACCTTCGGCTGTTTCCAGTTCGGCGCGCAGTGCGTATTGCCCGGGCGTGCGCAGCGTGACCATGAGGCGGCGGACCGTGACGATACGCTCCAGGTCCAGGGCAACCCACGGCTGGCTGTCGTCCGGCGCGGGAAGCCAGTACGTGCCGGCGTCGCCGTCATTGACCAGCCGCGGCGGATGGCCCGTGGCGAAAGAACTGGCGCCGGTCGGATTGTCGCCGCCGAAAACCTGGTCCTGCTGTTCCGCCGCCACCGCCGGCAGCAAGGGACGGTAAGGCCGCTCGGGCGCCAGCGGCGTCACTCCAGGCTGGAATGGCGGGCCGCTGAGCGTGGCAATGTCCAGGGTCGCGTCCTGCAATCCCGGCGACGTGGCGCGCAAGCGGCTGATACCGGACTGCCAACTGCGCATGGCGATTGCCGCCATGCCATCGCGGATCGGGATGTCGCCTACAGAGGTGAAGTCAATCTGGCGCCCGGTCGGCAATTCGCCAGGACCGGCTTCGATCCGCATCCGCACCGGCGGGCTGTTGCTGAGCGGACGCCCCTGGTCATCGACCACCGTGACGAGCAGCTGCACGTCGTCCGTGCCGTCGGCGCGGCCGATCGCGGGCGCGCTGGCCGTCAGGCGCAGCGCCGCGGCGCGTCCCGGCTTTGGCCAGGCGGGCGGTGCAATGCCGCGGTAAGCATTGCGGTACCAGTACCAGGAGCGCTTGGGCAGCCGGGCATAGTCAATCAGCCCCATCGAGCCGAACTGGCGTCCGGCAATCGAGCCATGGTCGAACCCGGCCCAGATCGCCTCGCCCGCGCGCCACGGCTGGCGCCACGTCGCGGGCTGGCCCGCCACCGCGCCCGGCGTGCGTTCGATATCACCCCAGCCGGGCTCATAACTGCCGGGACGATCGCCCATGGTCGATCCATATTCGGCGACAAAGTTCGGTACGCCGGGATTGGGGTACAGGAAGGCGCCGTCGCCGTTATAGCCGGCAATGTCGCCCAGCCGGTCGAAGTCGCCGCGCTGCACCCCGTCAACCGCGGCGGGACGGCTCGGGTCCAGCCGGTGGCTCAACTCCACCATTTCCTTCAACAGCCGCCGCGCCTCCGGCAACGTTTCGGCAGCCGTGAAAAACGGTTCGTTGCACATGCCCCAGGCCACGATGGACGGGTGGTTGCGGTGGATGCGGATCATCTCCGTCAACTGTTGCTTGATGCTGGCGTCGAAGCCGGCGCGGTGCGCGGGATCGGTCGGGTATGCCGATGCGCCCCAGCTGCTGTTGAAGCCCGCGATCCCCCAGTACGGCGCTTCGGACAGGAACAGCATGCCCAGGCGGTCGGTGGCCACGGCGAAGTGCGGGTCGTGCGGATAATGCGAACCACGGATGAAATCAAAGCCCGCATCCTTGATCTGGGCCACATCGCGCTCGATGGCGCTGTTGGTCACGGCATCGCCCCACCCGGCCTGGTCCTGGTGGACGTTAGCGCCGCGGAAGTACCGGTGGCGTCCATTCAGGAAGAATCCCTGGTCCGCGCTCCAGGAATACCAGCGGAAGCCGAATTCCGTTTCAAATACGTCTTGCACCCGGCCCCCGACCAGCAACCGCGTGACGGCACGGTACAGGACAGGCGTTTCCGGCGACCACAGGCCTGGTCGTGGGATGTAGGCCGACCGCTGGCGCGCCACTGCGCCTTCGCCCGCCGCCACGTGCACGCGGGCAGCCGGCAGGACCGCGACCCGGGTCCCGTTGCTGTCGATAATGTCTGTGCGCACTGTGACCGGCTGCGCGTCTCCGCTGTCATTGCGGATTTCTGTTTCCACCGCAACCTGGCCGCGCTCGGCGGACAGGTTGGGTGTGGTCACATAGGCGCCGGTCCATGGCACGTGCACACCGCTCGTCCGTACCAGCCAGACGTCGCGGTACAAGCCGCCGCTGAACACGTGCTCGCCGGCGCGTGGCGCAAGTTCCGGATCCCACTGATTGTTGACGCGGACTGCGATCACGTTGTCGCCCGCATGCACCGCGCGCGTGATATTGACGGCGAACCCGGTGTAGCCGCCGCGGTGCCGCGCCAGCCGGATGCCATTGACGAACACTTCGGCATCCTGGAACGCACCTTCGAATTCCAGGAACGTTTGCTGGTCTTGCCGCGACGCGGTAAGCGCCAGAGTTTTGCGGTACCAGCCGTAGCCGGTATAAAATTCGGCCGACTGGAAATATGGGATGCTGAAGCTGTGCGGCAATCCTACGGCTTGCCAGTCCGCATCGTCGAACTGTGGCTGCTCCGCCTCGGCCACATCGCCCAGGTGGAAGCGCCAGCCGGCGTTGAAAATCTCGCGCAGGCGGACTTGCTGCTCCATGCGTGCAGCCGTGTCCGGCGCCGCCGGCGCCCCCAACGGCATAGCCGCCGTCAGGCAGGCCAGCAACATATAGGCTACGCGGGCACTCGCGTGGCGATGCAGCAGTGCCAGGAACCCAGACCCGGGTATCTTCTTCATACCATTTCCTCCGATTCGTGGGGTGCGATGCCGGCCGGAAGTCACCGGCCAGCCATCGCTGATATCAAGTTTTGACGCGTCAGGACGGATGACGCCGGCGTCACTGCCGGTCTTGCATTGTTTGTTGTACATGGGGGCAATCCTGTGAATCGCCTGGGCACAATCTGCTCATGCGTGCGCTCATGTCATCCGACGCATTGTCAATTGGCGGCCGGAATGACCGTCAGCTCCGCCGCATTGACCCAGCCGCTGCGCCATACGTCGTCCAGGCCCGTGAAACGGAAATAGCGTGCGGTGGCCGGCGCAAACCGTACTTCCTGCCAGTCCGGGTTGTTGCGTACGTTGCCGAACGTGCCCTGCTCGACATTGGCCTGCCACGTGACGCCATCCTCGCTGGTCTCGAAGCGGAAGTTTTCCACCGTGCCGCCCAGTTGGCCGTCTTGCCGCGGCAGGTAGGCCAGTCCGGCAATGCGGTGCGCCTCGCCCATGTCAACGGTGACGGTGTGCGGCCTTTTCTGCTGCTCGCCAAAGCGTGAGTGCCAGAACGTGTCGGGGCTGCCGTCGATGGCCTGGCTTTCGCCGTTGCTGGCTTCTTCGCTGTCAACCGACACCACTTTCCAACCCAGCGGCGACAATCCGGCAAAGCTGCGCGAGCCCGTCACGCCGAGACGGCCGTCCGGCAAGACGCGGGCGGCCTTGATCACGCCGCTGGCCGGCAACGGCAGCGGTGCGCCATAGACCGGCGACGCTGCCGTCGGCGCCGTGCCGTCGGTGGTGTAGACGATCCTGCCGCCGGCAGGGTGGCTGAGGCGCACCGTGCCGTCTGCCGAGCGGTCGGCGATGACAGGCGGCGCCAAATCGAGCGCTTGCTTGTACAGGCCAACCTCGGCCAACGTCGGTTGCAGGCGCGCCCCTGTGATGCGCACGCGCACGCGGTCCGTGGTGACCGGCGCGCGCAGGCGCAGCAGGCGGCGGTGGCCGACCGTGGTCTGGGTGTCGGACGGCACCAGTTCGGCGGCGGTCCAGGCCGCGCCGTTCCACGTTTCGATCACGAACGACTCAATGCGCTGGCCGCGCTGGGCCACCGCTTCCTGCAGCGACACCACGTCGAAAGTCTCGGGCTTGTGCAATGTCAAGGTCAGCACGCCATCCGTATGACCGGACGCCGCCTCCCACCACGTATCGAGCTTGCCGTCGAGCACGACGGCGGCGCCATGGCGCGGGGCGCTGTTCCCGGCCGACACGGCAGCACCCCGCGCCAGGTTGCGGGCAAACGTGTCGCGCACGATTTCCGCCATCTGCCCCAGCGCCGTCACCTGGTCGTCCGGCACCAGGCCGCGGTTGTCGGGCGACAGGTTCATGATCAGGTTGCTTTAACGGCCGACCGACGAATAAAAGATGTCGACCAGTTGCGTCACGGGACGCGGGCGCTTGTCGCGGGCCCAGAACCATTGACCGTTGCCGAGGATGGTGACATTGGTTTCAGCCGGGTACCACCACAGGTGGGAGCCCTGCTTGAGCTGGGTGCGGTGGCCCAAGTCGCCGTGCATGTCGGGCCAGTTGAACTGGCCGGGCGTCACCGGCAGCGGTATCACGCTCCACTCCGTGGTGCGGCCATAACCGCTTTCCGTACCCACCCAGCGCGCATCGGGTCCCTTGCCCATGATGACGGCATTCGGCTGCAGCTTGCGGATCAGGTCGAACCACGCGGCGTAATCATAGGTTTCCGGCACGCTGGGGTCGGGGTTGGCGCCGTCAAACCAGACTTCGTGGACCGGGCCATATTCGGTCAGCAGTTCATACAGCTGGTTCAGGAAGTAGCGGTTATAGTCGTCCACCTCATAGCTGAACGACTTGAAGCCCGGCGTCGGCGTGCGCCCCCTGGTCGGATCGCTCTTGAAGCTGGCGGGGTCCGTCGGGATGGTCGACTTCAGTTTCGGGCTGCCGTTGCCGTAATAGCCGGCCGGGTTGTTCGGGTTGGTTTTCAGCTGGTACAGGTCGGCTGGCGACAGGTAGATGCCGAGCTTCACGCCGGCGCCGCGCGCCGCGTCCGCCACTTCACGCACCAGGTCACCCTTGCCGCCGCGCCATGGGCTGGCAGCCGAGGAGTGGGACGTGTAGCGCGTCTGCCACATCGAGAAGCCGTCATGGTGCTTGGCCACCAGCACCAGCATCTTGCCGTCCAGCTGTTTGACGGCGCGCAGCCACTGCCTGGCGTCCAGCGCGCTGGGGTTGAACAGCGACGGCGCTTCCTTGCCGCTGCCCCACTCCACTTCATTGAAGGTGTTCACGCCGAAGTGCAAGAAAAAGGTGCGCTCCAGGCGCATCCAGTCCACCTGGTTGGCGCGCGGCAGCACCTTGGCCGCCTTTTCCGCAATCACGGCATCGCTGTCCCCGGCGGCGACAACATGCTCGGTCGCATAGGGGATGGACTGGGCTGCCGCGCACATTGCGACGGACCAGGCAGCCAGCAACAGGCCGGGGGCAAGCCTGGTCAACAGGGTTGGTTTCATTGGTCGGTCCTCGTCATTACCTGGACAGCAAATCCACGCCCATTGGCGCCAGCCGCAGCGTGCCCGCATGCTGTTTGCCCGACAGCACGCCCTTCATGGCGCCATCGATCGGGATTTCCTTGGCGTCGCCCGTAGTATTGACGTACAACACGCGGCCTTCCACTTCGCGCGCATAGACGCCGTCCGGCGTCTTCGGACCCGGCGCAATACCCAGGCTGGCGTACAGCTGGCGGTACAGCGGGCGCATGATCTGCGGCAGCGCCGGCGTGGCGACATAGATCGCACGCCCCTTGCCGAAGTTGTTGACGGTGATCGCCGGCGGCGTGCCGACGACGTTGGTGAAGCGCGACAGCGCCTGCGCGGTCGACGGCTCCAGCACTTCGTAGTGACCGATGCTGGCCTTGATTACCTCGTCGCCGAATGTCGTCACCAGGGCGCCGCCGTTGTAGAACTCATTGGTGCGCAGGCCAAACACGTCAGTCAATCCGCCGGGCAGCGGCGTGTCGTGCCACTGGTTGCTATCGTTCACCTTGGCCGACTGCGCGGTCATAATGACCGTTCCGCCGTCGGAAACGAACTTGCGCAGGTTGGCGGTCGATGCCGCGTCGAGCAAATACATGCCGGGCACAATCACCAGCTTATAGCGGCCCAGGTCTTCATGGCCGATGTGGATGACGGCCACATCGACATTGTCCTTGAACAGCGGCTCATAGGCGTTATGCGCCTGCCTCATGTAGCCCGGGTCCACGTATGGCCGCACTGTGTTGTTCATCCCCTCCTTCGGCAGGCTGGTGGCGATCATATTGTCGAACGCGTAAGCTATGGCCACCTTAGGCTGTTGCATTCGCGGGAACCCCAGCTTCTCCAGCGTGGCGAACTCCTTCGCAATGGTGGCGAACTCGTCGAGCTTCCAGGAAGGCCGGTCGTCATGGTCGATTAGGCCGAACAGTGCCTGTTCCTCGCCGCCGTGGTGGCTGTGCCAAGTCCAAGGCATCACCGCTTGCGCACCCATCAGCAATCCGAAGTGCGCCCACATGCGCGAGCGCCCCGGTGTTCCGTAGTAGCCGGGACCACCGGCAGTGAATTCGTTGAACCAGATCGGGGCCTGCATGCCGGCACGCATCATCGTCGATTCGAACCCTGCGCTCAACGGATCCCCTGGATAGAAGCCCATTGCTCCGTAACTCACGTAGTTCCGGTAGGTTGCCAGGTAGTCGAAGCCCTTTCGCCCTGCGCTGTCCCAAAGGTTGGAGATGGCGGGTTTGTCCGGCACATTCTTCTTGCGTACCGCTTCCAGCAGCTCCAGCACTTCAACGGTCTGGTCAGACCAGAAGCGCCGCATATCGAGGTAACGCTCGTAAGGACCGGCGCCTTCGATGTATGGCAAGCGCACTTCATCCCAAGTATTCAAGTGGCGCGACCAGCGCTGTGTCGCCCAGGCCTTGTTCAACGCGGCCACACTGCCGTACTTGCGTTTGAGCCAGCCGATGAAGCGTTTGCGGTCTGCCTCAGAGTACGACACCATGCCGTTGCCGCTTTCGTTGTTGTAACCGATGGCGAACAGCGCTGGATGTTTCGCGTAGCGTTTGGTCATGGTATCGGCCAAGCGTCCCAGCAAGCGCCTGTAGTCGGGATCGCTGGTGTCGTCCATGTAGCGCTCGACCGGATCGAGCCGCACGCCACGCTCGGTGACGATGTCGACACCAGGGTACTTCTTGTGCAACCAGACAGGTGCCGGCTGGCCCGGGATGTCCATGATGACCTTCAGGCCGGCGGCGTGCATCCGATCCATGATCCAGTCGAACAGCGCGAAGTCGAATTTCCCTTCGTCGGGCTCGAACGTATCCCACGCCAGGTCGCCCATCCGCACCACTTTCATCCCGGCCTGTTTCATGCGTTGAATGTCGCGTTCAATCTGGTCGCGGCCACTGCGGTCGAAAGGCTGGTAGTTGGTGCCGACAAAGAGCTGGCCTGCGCCTGGCCAGTCCGGATGCCCATTAACACTTTGCGCAAGAGCACTCGAAGCGCCAAGTATGGCGATTACCAAGGGAATAATCGCATTCGCGCGCTTGATCTTCATACCGTCGTCTGATGTGGAAGTGAGGGGACCCGCAGCGCATTTTGCAAGTGCTTCTATTCCTTCTCAATTGCGAAAACTGCCAAAGTCGCCAATGAAATTGAGCAACGGCGCTTTGACATATCGTGAGGCGACGGGACCTACGCCGATCCGATCATTTCCGGCGGCCACCCCGACCCGACGATCCGCAAGGACAGCATGGACAGCAAGGGCTATTACATGACCTTCTCTTCCTTCCTGTCGTATCCGGGCATCGTGATCCGTCATTCGACGGACCTCGTGAACTGGGCCCCGGTCGGCCCAGCACCGAACCACTCGCTGGGTACCATTTGTGCCCTCGACCTGTGCAAGCACGACGGCCGCTACACATCTACATCCCGGCCGCGCCGGAGGGCAAACCGTGGTCGATCTACGCAATCTGGGCCGACGGCATCCAGCTACGACTGCAAGGCATCCCTCGGCCCTGGCCGCGCGCCCGAAAATGTTAGAACGTACCAATACGCCGAAGAACAAACGTGGACGCGCCGGCCGCAGACAATGTCCAGCGCACGCGTGCGCCTGACAAACGTCGAGAATGTGGGTCACGTTCCACGTGCCGTATGGCATCGAGTGGAGCGGCCCAGTCTACTCTCGCTTGACGGTGGCAAGACCTGGGCGGTACATGACACGCGCATGAAAGTGTCAGGGATTCACCACAATGTATTCAGCGGGCTTCCTGAGCTTGAAGGTGGGCGTGTTCGCCGCAGGCGCCGGTACTGTGCGGCTGTGTGACTTTCGCTACCGAGTACAGCCTCCCATCATCAATTGCCCGCAATTCGTTATGGCCGCTCCTGGCGCTTTCCAATTGGCGCGCTGAACGACCACTTCCATAACCAAGCCCTGCAGCACTTGGACGTATCCAATGCACAGCCTGTTCCTCGAGGTCGCAAATCCAAGGTACCAGCAGACTTAACCAGGACTGTTCAAGTCGCAGTACCTTTGCCCAATGGTGGCTTCCGGCGCATACGTTGAGGCACCCCGCTCTAAATACCTTTTGACGATGATTGCCGCCGCAGATGTCGACGATGGAATCCGCATGCAGTCATTGCGCCGCGACCCGTCTTGGTAAGAGCGAACTGTTAGAGCTTTCGTAGATTGTTCAACGATTAAACCTGTTGAGTCTGCGAACGGAACAGCGGACCATACCATCCAGCCGGAGTTTGCCCCCCCTTCAGTACCGGTGCAGCGGCAATGTCCGCGGGCCGCCGTTGGCGAGCCGAAACGCCGAAAATAATTGTTTCCGAATTATGAACTATGGTGAAAAGTTGGTAGCTCGTGAACGAAAAGTTAAAAGAAAAAGCCCTGTAAAAACAGGGCCTTAACTACGGAAAGTGAATCAAAGCACAATATTTTCTTTTTGACAACTCACTCCCACTCGATCGTCGCCGGCGGCTTGCCGCTGATGTCGTACACCACGCGGTTCAGGCCACGCACCTCATTGATGATGCGGTTGGAAACCTTGCCCAGCAGCGAATGCGGCAGGTGCGCCCAGTGTGCAGTCATGAAGTCCTGGGTCTGCACGGCGCGCAGCGCTACGACGTAATCGTAAGTGCGGCCATCGCCCATCACGCCCACCGATTTCACCGGCAGGAATACAGCGAATGCCTGCGAGGTCGCGTCGTACCAGTTCTGCGGTGCGTCCTCACCGGCCATCACAGCGCCTTCGTACGGGGTGTTGCGCAGTTCTTCAATGAAGATGGCGTCGGCGCGGCGCAGCAGGTCGGCGTATTCCTTCTTCACCTCACCCAGGATGCGCACGCCCAGGCCTGGACCAGGGAATGGGTGGCGATACACCATCTCGTGCGGCAGGCCCAGGGCCACGCCCAGCTTGCGCACTTCGTCCTTGAACAGTTCGCGCAGCGGCTCGAGCAGCTGCAGCTTCATGGTCTCTGGCAGGCCGCCCACGTTGTGGTGCGACTTGATGGTCTGGCCTTTCTTGCCCTTGCCTGCGGATTCGATCACGTCAGGGTAAATCGTGCCTTGTGCCAGCCACTTGGCGTTGACCAGCTTGGCCGATTCTGCCTGGAACACTTCCACGAATTCGCGGCCGATGATCTTGCGCTTCTGCTCTGGGTCGGTCACGCCGGCCAGGTGGCCCATGAACTGTTCGGTCGCATCGACCTGGATCACTTTCACGCCCAGGTTTTTGGAGAACATGTCCATCACCATCTTGCCTTCGTTCAGGCGCAGCAGGCCGTGGTCTACGAAGACGCAGGTCAGTTGGTCGCCGATGGCGCGGTGGATCAGCGCAGCAGCCACGGAGGAATCGACGCCGCCGGACAGGCCCAGGATCACTTCATCCTTGCCGACTTGCGCGCGGATCTTCTCCACTGCTTCGGAGATGTAGTCCGGCATATTCCAGTCTGCCTTGCAGCCGCAGATCTCGTGCACGAAGCGGCCCAGCATGGCCTTGCCCTGCACGGTGTGGGTCACTTCAGGGTGCCACTGCACCGCGTAGAACTTGCGGTCTTCGTCGGCCATGCCGGCGATCGGGCAGGATTCGGTGGAAGCCATCAGCTTGAAGCCGGCCGGCATTTCCAGGACCTTGTCGCCGTGGCTCATCCAGACCTTCAGCATGCCGTGGCCTTCGTCGGTGACGAAGTCGTTGATGCCGTTCAGCAGCGCGGTGTGGTTGCGGGCGCGCACTTCGGCGTAACCGAATTCGCGCACCAGGCCATTTTCCACTTTGCCGCCCAGTTGCGCAGCCATGGTCTGCATGCCGTAGCAGATGCCCAGCACTGGCACGCCGATTTCAAACACGGCCTGCGGTGCGCGTGGGGAATCGCCTTCCAGCGTGGAGTTATGGGAGCCGGACAGGATGATGCCCGATGCGCCGTAGTTGCGAATGAATTCGTCGTCTACGTCGTACGGGTAAACCTCGGAGAACACACCCGCATCGCGCACGCGGCGTGCGATCAGCTGGGTCACCTGGGAACCGAAATCAAGGATGAGGATTTTTGAGTGCATAGCGGGGGCAAAAAAAAATTGCGGCGCCACTTGGACGCCGCCTTGCGGAGTTTCTTATTCGGAGCGGTAGTTCGGCGCTTCTTTGGTGATCTGAACGTCGTGCACGTGCGATTCGCGCATGCCGGCCGACGTGATCTCGACGAATTCTGCTTTTTCCTTCAGTTCGTCGATGGTGGCGCAACCGCAGTAGCCCATGGACTGGCGCACGCCGCCTACCAGCTGGAACAGGATCGCCAGCACGGAGCCTTTGTAGGCCACGCGGCCTTCAATGCCTTCCGGTACGAACTTGTCCTGCTTGGCGCTGGCGTCCTGGAAGTAGCGGTCAGCCGAACCATCGGCCATCGCGCCCAGGGAGCCCATGCCACGGTAGGACTTGTACGAACGGCCCTGGTACAGGATCACTTCGCCCGGTGCTTCTTCGGTACCGGCGAACATGGAACCCATCATCACGGTGGAAGCGCCGGCTGCCAGTGCTTTCGAAATGTCGCCCGAGAAGCGGATGCCGCCGTCGGCGATACATGGAACGCCGGTGCCCTTCAGCGCTTCGGCCACGTTCGAGATCGCGGTGATCTGCGGAACGCCCACGCCGGTGACGATACGGGTGGTGCAAATGGAGCCTGGGCCGATGCCGACCTTGACTGCGTCGGCGCCGTATTCCACCAGCGCTTTCGCTGCCGCTGCGGTGGCGATATTGCCGCCGATGACGTCAACGTGCGGGTACTTGGTCTTGATGTACTTCACGCGGTCGAGGATGCCCTGGGAATGGCCGTGGGCAGTGTCGACCACCAGCACGTCCACGCCAGCGG
>JBCNOX010000499.1:0-4309 GCA_039593645.1 Pseudoduganella sp. | reverse complement strand
GAAGACCTGGTCATCGAAATTCCGAAGTACACGATCAACCACGCCAGCGAAGGCGGCCACTGAGCCGAGGTGCACCATGCTGAAATGGAGTGATGTCACGGCGATTGCCGAAGCCCTGTACGACAAGTTCCCGGACGTCGACCCGACGACGGTGCGCTTTGTCGACCTGCACAACTGGATCGTCGACCTGGAAGACTTCGACGACGACCATAAGCGCGGCGGTGAAAAAGTGCTGGAAGCGATCCAGCAGGCGTGGATCGATGAAGCGCAATAAGCCCGCCGCTGCACCACGTGCGCCGCTGCCGGCCACCGTCACCGATATCCCTGAAGTCAAGCCCGGCCAGTCGGTCGCGCTGCTGCAGGAGCTGCACATCCTCACCCGCGACGGCAAGCTGAATCAGGACAGCCGCCGCAAGCTGAAGCAGGTCTACCACCTGTACCAGTTCATCGAACCGCTGCTGAACGACGTGCGCGCCGCCAAAGGTTCGGTATCGCTGGTCGACCACGGGGCAGGGAAGTCCTACCTCGGCTTCATCATCTACGACCTGTTCTTCAAGGCGCTGGGCGACGACTCGCACATCTACGGCATCGAAACCCGCGAAGAGCTGGTAGCACGCTCCGAAGAACTGGCGCGCAAATTCGACTTCCCCGGCATGAGCTTCCTGCCGCTGTCGGTGGCCGAATCGACCACCTCCGACAAGCTGCCGGAGCAAATCGATATCGTCACCGCACTGCACGCCTGCAATACCGCCACCGACGACGCCATCGACTTTGCGCTGAAGAAGAAGGCCAAGCACATCGTGCTGGTGCCCTGCTGCCAGGCAGAAGTTGCCTCCGTACTGCGCAAGAACAAAGGCTCCTCGCTGGGCAAGAACGTGCTGACCGAATTGTGGCGCCACCCGATTCATACGCGTGAATTCGGCAGCCAGATCACCAACGTCCTGCGCTGCCTGCAGCTGGAATCGCACGGCTACCAGGTCACCGTCACCGAACTGGTAGGCTGGGAGCACTCGATGAAGAATGAGCTGATCGTCGCCACGTACAAGAACCTCCCGCGCCGCAAGCCTGCCGAACGCCTGAAGGAAGTGCTGTCGACCATCGGCCTCGACGAAATGGGCGAACGCTTCTACACTGGCGCCCCTGGCGCAACCGCAGACGCCGAGCCATCCGCCGAGGTGGCGCCGTGAGCACCGGCTATCCCATCGGGGCAGGTGCAAACCCGCTGATCGCGGCCGATGGCGAACGCTGGATCGACCTGCGCAGCGACACAGTCACCCACCCAAGCGCCGAAATGCGCGAAGCCATGTTCACGGCACAAGTGGGCGACGACGTCTACGGCGACGACCCCACAGTCAACGCCCTGCAAGCCTATGCCGCAGAACTGTTCGGCTATGAAGCCGCATTGTTCGCCCCATCCGGCACGCAAACCAACCTGATCGCCTTGCTGGCACACTGCGGCAGGGGAGACGAATACCTGGTCGGCCAGGACGCCCACACCTACAAATACGAAGGTGGCGGCGCAGCAGTCCTCGGCAGCATCCAACCGCAGCCGATCATCAACCAGCCCGACGGCAGCATCGCACTGCAAGACATCGAAGCCGCCATCAAGCCGAATGATTTCCACTTCGCCCGCACCAGACTGCTCGCGCTGGAAAACACTATCGGCGGCAAAGTCCTGCCGCAGCAATACGTGGCACAAGCCACCAGCCTGGCGCACGCTCGTGGCCTCGCGACCCACCTCGACGGTGCTCGCATCTGCAACGCCGCCGTCAAGCAAGGCCTCTCGCTGAAGGAAGCCGTGAAAGGCTTCGACAGCGTCTCGGTCTGCCTGAGCAAAGGCCTCGGCGCACCCGTCGGCTCCGTCCTGTGCGGCAGCCGGGAGCTGATCGAGCAAGGCAGGCGCTGGCGCAAGATGCTCGGTGGCGGCATGCGCCAGGCAGGCGTGATCGCAGCCGCAGGCCTGTATGCGCTGCAGAACAACGTCCAGCGGCTGGCCGAAGACCACGCCAACGCAGCCTGGCTGGCTACCGAACTCGCGAAGATCGGCGTGCTGCAAGTCAGCGCACCGCAAACGAACATCCTGTTCGTCACCATGCCGCGTGAAGCCTGCGAAGGATTGAACGCCGCGCTGGCAGCAGAACGCATCCGCGTCTCGATGGCGCCGACACTGCGCCTCGTGACCCACCTGGACGTAACGCGCGCCGACCTGGAACACGTCGCCGCCGTCTTCGCCCACTACTTCAAACAATAATGAACAACGAAGACAACACCATCCGCCTCGCCAAGCGCGTGGCGGACATGGTTCCATGCTCGCGCCGCGAAGCCGAAAACTACATCGAAGGCGCCTACGTCACGGTTGACGGTGAACTGGTAGAGGAACCTGGCGCCCGCGTCGCCCCAGGCCAGCAAGTCGCGCTCTCGCCCGACGCAACCCTGCTCGACATTGCCCCGGTCACGATCCTGCTGAACAAGCCAGCCGGCGCCGACGCGCTGGCCTGCCTGCTGCCCGAAGCGCGCAGCAAAGACGCCCAGCGCATCCGCTTCCTCAAACGCCACCTGCGCAACCTGACCGCCTGTCTCGCGCTGGACCAGCAAGCCAGCGGCCTGTTCGTGTTCACTCAAGACTTCCGCGTCGCGCGCAAGCTGGTTGATGAAGGCGCCACGGTCGAACAGGAATTGATCGTCGACGTCGAAGGTGAGATCGCAGACAACGGACTCACGCTCCTCAATCAAGGTGCAGGCAAAGTAAGCTGGCAAAACGAACACCGCCTGCGCTTCGCCGTGAAGCCCCCGAAACCAGCGCTGGTCGTAAAACTGTGCGCCGACGTCGGCCTGAAAGCCACCGCCGTGAAGCGCCAGCGTATCGGCCGCATCTCCATGTCCGGCCTCCAGCCCGGCGAATGGCGCTACCTCCAAGGCTACGAGCGCTTCTAATACCCCACAGCCCAGCCCGTGTCCCACCATGGGGTCACACCCGAATTGAGACACGAACTCTGCTGTGTGTGGATGAGCCCGTGTCCCGTTTCGGGTGTGACCCCAAGGTGTGACACGAGCTCTAGCGTAGGGCGGTGGCGAGGCGTGCGGTCAGGCGCTGCACCATCGGTGCGATTGTCATCACGGCGAAGAAGGCTGCCGGCCAGGCGGCCAGGAAGGCGCGCCCCCATCGCACGGCGTAATCCGGGCGGAAGCCGATATTCAGCCAGGTTATCCAGCCACTCATGATTACACTCATCAGTAGCGACATCAGGAACGCAAAAATCATCCGGGTCCGCAGGTCAGTCATGGTTTTCTCCAGCTAATTAGTGAATGGCTCAAGCGTAGTCAATTCCCCTGCAGTACACTAGAGACGAATTTTCAATCTCTAATTCCGAAAATGGAATCATGCTTGACGACCTCGCCCTGTTCATCGCCATCGTTGAGGCCGGCAGCCTGAATGCCGCCGCAGAGAAGGAAGGCCTGCCAACCGCCACCGTCACGCGCCGCCTTCAGAAGCTGGAGTCCGGGCTCGGCTATCGTCTCTTGCACCGCAGTGCGCGCCGCACCATGCTGACGGCGGAAGGGACCCAATACTACGAACAATGCCGTCCACTGGTGCAGGCGCTGCGCCAGGCAACCCTGCGACTGGATGCGACGCTGGGCACCGTCGAAGGCACGATCCGAGTGCTGGCACCAGTGAATTTCGCCAGCGAGATCCTTGCGCCGGCCTGGGCTAGCTTCCTTGAACAATACCCCCGCGTTCAGCTGGAACTCGAGCTTTCCAACGAAGTGCAAGACCTGGTCGGCAGCGGTGCCGACCTGGCAATCCGCATTGGTGCCCAGGCAGATTCCACACTCACGCAGCGCAAGCTGGGCGACGTAAGAATGGTCCTGGCGGCAGCGCCTGGCTACCTCGCCCGCCATGGCACTCCAACCAGTGCTGCTGAACTCGAAGGGCACGCCACCATCGCCACGCTGCCTCTGCGTGAATGGCGCTTGCAGGACCCGGAGACGGGCGCCGTTACGGTCATCCATCCCGACCCACGCATCCGCGTCAACGAAGTTCGCCTCGCAGTGCTGATGGCAGAAGCAGGGCTGGGCATCACGTTGGCGCCTGAACTGCAATGCCACGCCAGCCTGGAATCGGGCGCCCTGGCTCGCCTGCTACCTGGCTGGCTGCCGCGCGAGCGCAGTGTCTACGCGGTTTGGTCGCAGCAGCGCTACCTGCCTGCCCGCGTCCGCGCCTTGCTCGAGCACTTGGCCGATTTCACGGCCAAGCACCCTTTACTTCAATCGTGACGCGCTGTTGTTGTTAAAAATGCTAGTATTGCCA
>JBCNOX010000498.1:0-4311 GCA_039593645.1 Pseudoduganella sp. | reverse complement strand
TTCCCATGCCGCCAGTTTGACATAGAACACCGCACAGCGAAGAAAAGTTCTGTGCGGAAAGCTTGCGCAAAATCAACTTGCTCGTAGGAATGGCTCCTATAGTGAAGCCAATGATGCGCGACACAGGCATCAGAGTTTTCCTAGCGAAGGAGATCATCATGAAGGCACTTTCTGCAGTGAGGCGGTTCATCAGGGATGAGCGGGGCGTGACGGCAATCGAGTATGGCCTGATCGCTTCGCTGATTGCACTCGCCGTAGGCACGGCAATGACCAGCGTTTCGACCGAGCTGACAAACGTGTTCAACGATGTGGTCGATGCACTGACACCTTGATGGGGTGGCTGGCGCCCGGCGGCGGCCGGGTTGCCAGCCTTTTGCCATGAGCGGACTCGAAATTATTCTGCTGTGCCTGGTGCTCCAGGCAGCGGCATCGGACCTGGCCTGGCGCCGGATCCCCAATGTGCTGGTGGCGGCTGGCTTGCTGCTCGCGCTGGTGCTGCATTGGCGCCTGGGCGGCGGTGCCGCGCTGCTGGCGCAAGGACTGGCCGGCGCGACGGTGGGCTTGCTGTTGTTCCTGCCCTTCTACGTGCTGGGCGGGATGGCGGCCGGCGACGTCAAGCTGGCAGCCATGGCAGGCAGCTTCGTCGGACCCTGGCAGGCGCTGCAGCTTTCCTTGCTGAGTGCGCTGGCCGGGGGCGTGCTGGCCCTGTGCTGCCTGCAACTGGCGCGCTGGTGCGGCGGCAAGGTGCAGGGCATGCCGTATGCGGTGGCGATTGCTGCCGGCACCCTGGCCACCGTTGCGTTGGCGCATCGCTGACCTTTGCTCCGCCTCAATATCCATCCGGAAACCCATGGCTATCATCGGTTCCAACAGGAGGCCACCATGATCGATTTTGCAGACGATGAGCAGCCGCTGGTGCCGGCCCCGCCCCGCAGCGTGCGCGACACCGGACTGGAGCCGGCCATGCTGGCCGAACTGGCAGGCAAGGCCTTGCTGGGCGCGGGCAAATGCCATCTGTCGGTGCTGACCGGCCGCCTGCGCCTGTCGATCAACGTGTTGCGCGAAGTACTGGACGGCCTGCAGGCCGAACAACTGGTGGAGGTGGCGTGGCGCGGCGATTCCGACATCGACGTGCAGTATCAGCTCACCGGCATCGGCCGCCAGCGTGCGGCGGAGTGGTTCGACCGCGCGCCCTACGTGGGTCCGGCGCCGGTGCCGCTGGAAGCCTGGCGCGCCCAGTTGCAGCGCCAGGCCTTGCAGTTGCCGCCGGTGCTGGCGGCCGACGTGGCCGGCGTGTTCGCCGACGATTGCCTGCCGCCGCGCATCCACGAACTGGTGGGCGCCGCCATGCATGCCGGGCGCTCGGTCTGCCTGTACGGGCCGTCCGGCAGCGGCAAGAGCACGCTGGCGCGCAAGCTGGGGCGCCTGTTGCAAGGAGTGGTGGCGATACCGCACGCGGTGGCCGTCGGCAGCGCCGTCATCCAGCTGTATGACGCGGCAGTGCACCTGGCGCCGCCGCCCCTGCCCGGGCGGCCCTCCAGTGCCCGCAACGGCGACATGCGCTGGCTGCAGTGCCAGCGCCCGGTGGTGCAACTTGGGGCGGAACTCGATGGCGCCATGCTGGAGTTGCGCCATGACGCGGCTGGCGGCTGCTACCTGGCGCCGCCCCAGCTCAAGGCCTGCCACGGTTTGCTGATCATCGACGACCTGGGGCGCCAGCGCCTGCCCGCCACCGCGCTGCTGAACCGCCTGGCGCAGCTGCTCGATACCGGCACCGACCAGCTTGCGCTGCCCGGCGGCCATGCCTTCAGCGTGCCGTGCCAGGCGACGCTGGCTTTTGCCACCAACCTGGCGCCACAAACGCTGCTCGACGGCGCGGCCCTGCGCCGCATCGGCTACAAGGTCGCGCTGGGGCCGCTGCCGGAAGCCAGCTACCGCAGCCTGCTGCGCCAGCAATGCCGGGCGCGCGGCATCGAAGCCGATGAAACGGCGTTGGCCTACCTGGTCGGCGAGCTGCATCGGGGCAGCGGCCAGCCGCTGCTGGCGAGCCTGCCGCGCGAAATCGTGGCGCGGGTGGCCGAATTCGCGGGCTTTGCCGGTACGGTGCCCAGCCTGAATCCGGCGACGCTGGACCAGGCCTGGTCCAGCATGTTTGCCGATGGTGCCGTATGAAGAGCCGGCGCGCCCTGTGGATGCTGGGCCTGGCGATGGTGCTGGGCCTGGCCGCCGTGCTGCTGGCGGCGCGCTGGTTGCGCCAGCCTGCCGCGTCCACCGTCCGGATCGCGGTGGCGGCGGCCGATGTCGGCCTGGGCCAGCGCCTGGCGCCGGATATGGTGTCGCTGGCCGAATGGCCGGCCAGCAGCTTGCCGTCCGGCGCCCAGCGCGACCTGGCAGCGCTGGCGGGGCGCGTGCTGAAAGCCAGCGTGCAGCGCGGGGAGCCGGTAACGGAAGCCAAGCTGGCGCCGGCCGGCACGCTGGGCGGATTGTCGGCGCTGATCACGGAAGGCAAGCGCGCCATCACCGTGCGCGTCAACGACGTGGTGGGGGTGGCCGGCTTTGCCTTGCCGGGCAATTTCGTCGACATCCTGGTGTATGCGCCGGCCCAGCACAGTGGCAATAGCGGCAGCGAACCCGCCCTGTCGAAGATCGTGCTGGAGCGCATCCTGGTGCTGGCCGTGGCGCAGGAAGTGGCGCGCGACGACACCAAGCCGCGCGTGGTCAACGCGGTGACGCTGGAAGTCACGCCTGGCCAGGCCGAGCAGCTTGACCTGGCGCGCAGTGTCGGCACGCTGTCGCTGGTGTTGCGCAACCAGGTCGACCCCCAGCCTGGGGCGACGCCGGGCGCCACGCGCCACAGCGTGCTGGGTGTGGACGTTGGGCCGCCGCCGGCGACTGGCGGCGGCGCCGCAGCAGCCGCAGGACCCGCCGCAGGGCCGCGCCTGGCGCGCGCCGCCTTGCATCCCCCCAGCGGGCCGGCGCGCTACTGCATCGGCGTCATCGATGGCAACCGCAGCAGCAAGGAATGCCTGTGAGGAGCCGCCATGCGATCCGCTCTTACCTGCCTGCCAGCCGCGCTGGCCCTGTTGCTCCTTCCCGCAGCCGCGGCGCATGGCGACAACCTGCGCTGCGTCGGCTCGCCCGCCGTACCCGGCAAGCTGGCGCTGGAACTGGGCAAGTCGACCCTGATGCGCCTGCCAGATGCAGTGAGTGGGCGCAGCATCGGCAACCCGCACGTGCTGCAGGCCACCCTGGTGGCGCCCGATACGCTGTACCTGGTCGGCGCGGAAATCGGCAGCACCAACCTGATTGTGCAAGGCAAATCAGGCGCCTGCAGCGTGGTGGAAGTGGCGGTGGCGCTGGACGTATCGCCGCTGCGCGCCAGCCTGGCGGAGCTGCTGCCGCAAGAGCACGCCATCAAGGTCAGTGCCGCGGCCGATGCCATCGCGCTGAGCGGCAGCGTCACCGACGGCGCCACACTGGCCCAGGTGCTGGACCTGGCGCATGCCTTCCTGCGTCAGGCGCCGCAGCCGCTGGCGCGCAAGGAGGGCGCACCGGCGCAGGCGTCGGCGCCTGGCCCGCGGCTGGTGAACCTGCTGGCGGTCAGCGCGCCGCAGCAGGTCAAGCTGGAAGTGAAAGTGGCGGAAGTATCGAAGACCCTGCTCGACAAGCTGGAGGCAGGCCTGTCGCTGCGCCGCGCCAGCGGCAGCTGGACGGCCATGGTGCTGGCCGATTTCCTGAGCGGCACACTGGGCAGCGGCCTGACGCTGTCGAAGTCCAACGGCAACAGCGTGCGGCTCGACGCGGAGCGGCAGGACGGCCAGGTACGCATCCTGGCCGAACCGACCGTCATGGCAATGAGCGGGCAGGAAGGCAATTTCCTCGCCGGCGGCAAGGTGATGGTGCCGGTGGCGCAGGAGAACAACCGCGTCACCCTAGAGGAAAAGGAATTCGGCGTCGGCTTGAAATTCACGCCCACCGTGCTGGCGGGGGGACGCATCAACCTGAAGGTGGCGCCGGAAGTGTCGGAGCTGTCGCGCGACGGCATCGGGATCAGCAACGGCAGCTTCAGCGGCCGCGCCATCTTCCCGCTGATCACCACGCGCCGCGCCAGCACCACGGTGCAGCTGCAGGACGGACAGAGCTTCGCTATCGGTGGCCTGATCCGGCACACACAGGTGAACAACGTCAAGGGCGTGCCCTTCCTCAGCGAGATTCCGGTGCTGGGCGCGCTGTTCCGCAGCAGCGACTTCCAGAACGACCGCAGCGAACTGCTGTTCGTGATCACGGCCCACCTGGTCAAGCCGGAAGGCG
>JBCNOX010000497.1:0-4313 GCA_039593645.1 Pseudoduganella sp. | reverse complement strand
GCGCAAGCGTCGATCGCGGCTTTGAAGCTGGCGTAGCAGTCGTGGGCATTGTCGGCCTGGGTCGGCACCAGCTCCTGGTCGTCGTGGGTGACCCAGGCTTTCACTTGCTTCGTCTCACATGGCCGCGCGCCGAATTGGGTGACCAGGAAGTCCTGCTTGGGGAAGCTGACGGGTGCGCGCAGTGCGGCCACGATGGCGTCGGCGCGGCGCCACGCGGCCGCGCGCGCCGCGCCGCTGGAGCGTGTGGCGGGGCCGGGGCCAGTTGCGGTTGCCGCGGCCAGCGCGGGGAGCCATGGCGGCGCAAAAAGGGCGGAAAGGGCGGCGGCGCCGGCTTGCAGCAGGCTGCGGCGGCGCAGTTGTCGTGATGCGGTCAAGATGAATCTCCTACGCTGAGAAAGTTCGGGTAACGCGGCCCAGGTGCACCCGCATCGCTTTGCGGGCGGCGGCCGGATCGTGGCTGGCGATCGCCTGCAGGATGGCTCGGTGGTCGCCCAGGGTGTCCTTGCGCAGTTCTTCGGTGCGGAAGTGTTCCTTGAGCTTGTGCCACATGTGGCCGCGCTGGTCCCACAGGTGGTTCATCACGCCCACCAGCGCGCTGTTGCCGGTCGCGTTGGCGATCGCCATGTGGAAGTTGCGGTCCGCCTGTTCGTTGGTGGCCACGTCGTCGTGGTCGCGCTCCATGGCTTCCACCGCAACAAGGATGGCGTCGATAGCCCGGTCGGTTGCCACTTGCGCGGCGATGGCGGCAATCTCCGATTCGATCACGCGCCGCGCGGACAGCACCTCGAATGGCCCCGGCCCGGCTTCCGGCAGGGGCGCGTGGCCGGGGCGGTCGCAGATATAGACGCCGGAATTGCTGCGCACCTCGACCACGCCGGTCAGCTCCAGCGCGATCAAGCCTTCGCGCAGCGAGGCGCGGCTCACTTCCAGCCTGGCTGAGAGTTCGCGCTCCGACGGCAGGCGATCACCGCATGCGAATCCTTCGGTGGCGATCATCGCCTGGATCTTGTCCGCCACCTGTTTATATAGCCTGGTCTCCATAGCCCAATTCTAAAGTGGTCAGGCCAAAACAACAATCTGGACTGGCCAAAAGTGGCTTTTTTGCACAATTCTGGAATTTTCGCTTGTGAAAGTGGCCTAACCACTTTAGTCTTTGGTTATACCAAACAGAAAATCGATCAAACCAATTTGATCGCACATGGAGGAGACTTATGATTTACATTCAAGGCCCCCAGGCCAAACGCGCCGTGCTGGCGGCGGCAGTGGCTGCGGCCGTACTGCAAATGGCAAGCCAGGCGGCTGCACAAGCCGCCGCTCCAACCGAAGAGCCGATGGCTTCCGTGGTGGTGACCGGTTCCCTGATTCGCCGCGTTGCCAACGAGGGCGCCACGCCGCTGGTCACGATCAAGTCCGGCGAACTCCAGGCGCGCGGCAACACTGAGCTGAAAGACCTGGTGCTGGAGTTGCCGCAATCGCTGTCGCTGGGTACCAATAGCGGAGCGGCCGGCCCGGTCACCAACCTGCGCGGCCTGGGCCCGATGCGCACCCTGACCCTGTTGAACGGCCGCCGCCTGGCCAATGAACCGTTGCAGGACCAGTACGTCTCGGTCAACGTGATCCCGCGCATGGCGCTGGACCGCGTGGAGACCCTGAACGGCGGCGCTGCTTCGATCTATGGTGCGGATGCCATCGGCGGCGTGCAGAACTTCCTGACCAAGCGCGGATTCGAGGGGGCTTCGGTCAAGGCCGAATACGCGCCGACGGAGAAAGGGGGAGCGGATACGAAGAGCTTCGGCATGATCCTGGGGGCCGGCAACCTGGCGCGCGACGGCTGGAACGCCTATGTGGCGATCGACCACCAAAAAAAGGATGCGTTGTTCCAGGGCGATCGTCCGGCGCAGCACGATCCTGCGATCCTGCGCACGCTGGGCCTGGGCATCACGCCTGACGCACGCAATGCGACCCCGCTCGCCAACTTCGGCTTTGCCCGCAACGCCAACTCGAACTACAACCCCACCTTCGCCACCGGCTGCCTGGCGCCATACGCCACGCCGACCCTGGGCAACAACAGCACCGCCGCAACGCCGGTTTATGCGCCGGGCTGCGCACGCAATCCCCTGTTCTGGAATGCCGTCACCGACGGCAGCGAGATCACCACTATCAGCGGCCGCGCCAGCATGAACCTGCCGGGTGGGCACAAGGTGGACCTGGACATCCTGCATTCCGAATTCACGGTGCGGAAGTATCGCGGCATGCAGGTGCCGGGCACTACCAACCCGTTCACCACCTATTCGCTGCCGTCCACCAGCAAGTACTATCCGGGCAAGGGCATCACGCCGGCCGTGCAGGTGGTGGGCAGCAATACCGGTTCCAACACGCCTGCCATGTATATCGATCCGGCCAAAACGCCAGGCACGGTCAGTAACCTGAACATGAACAACCGGACCATCTACTTCCAGTGGGGTCCTGCCGAACTGGGGCCGGCATACCGCAACGACGAGCAGACCAACGACCGCATCGTGCTGAGCGCCGAAGGCGAGGTGCTGGGCTGGGACTACCGCGCCGGCCTGAATTACGGCGAATCGAAGCGCGATACCCGTGCCGGTGCCGGCTATATTTCGTACACCAAGGCCCAGGAAGGCTTCAACAACGGCACCCTGAATCCGTTCGGGCTGCAGGACGCGGCGGGCCTGGCCTACCTGCAAAGCATTCAGGCCGACGACTATACCTATCGCCTGAACAAGGCCTTCAACCAGAGCGTGGACGTGACGCTGTCCAAAGGCTTGCTCGACCTGCGCGGGGGGCCGCTGACGCTGGCGGTGTCGGGCGAGTTGCGCCGCGATGGCGCGCAGACCTTCAACGCCCCGCTCGACTATGTGTTGAAGAAAGCCGATGGCAGCTACAACATCGACGCCGCCGGCAACGTCGTGCAGTCCGACCTGGTGGGCGAAACCCCGCAGGGCGTGGCCAAGAAGATCCACCGCACCATCGCTTCCCTGATGATGGAAGCCGATGCGCCGGTTACCGACAAGTTCCTGCTGAACGCCGCGGTGCGCGCCGACCGCTACTACGACCTGAAACAGACCACCGTCAATCCCAAGCTGGCGGCACGCTGGCAGCCGATGCAGCAGCTGGTCCTGCGCGGTAACGTGAATACCGGCTTCCGCGCGCCGTCGATCATCGACATCCAGAATCCGACGCCGGAAGTACGCAACCAGGTGATGGACGATCCGGTCCTGTGCCCTGGCACCCAGCCGCTGGTGGCGGGCACCGGCACGCCTGCGGCCGGCTACACCTATGACCAGGTCTGCAACGTCCCCACCAACTACTGGACCAAATCGCCGAACAACGATTTCCTGAAGCCGGAGAAATCGCGCGGTTTCTCCTTCGGCTTCGCGCTGGAGCCGGTAAAAAACCTGTCGGTCACCGTCGACTACTGGGGGCTGAAGCTGCGCGACGTGCTGGGCGCGGTGACCATCGCCGAGATCCAGCAGAATCCTGCCAAGTACACCTCGAACTTCGTGCGCAATGCCGACGGCACCATCGACCACATCGTGGCGAGCCAGGCCAACCGCGGCCAGACCCGCATCCGCGGCCTCGACCTGTCGGCCAGCTACCGCTTCCCGAAAACCAGCTTCGGCAACTTCGATGCCAAACTGGACGGCACCTATATGGACAAGTATGAGTTCCAGTCGGAGAAGGATGGTCCTTGGCTGAGCAACGTGGGCATCATCACCAATGATGGCCGCTACGGCGGCTCGGGCCCGAATGCCGGCCTGGCTGGCCTGCCGCAGATCAATCCGCGCTGGAAGCACACTGCCTCAGTGACCCATACCTACGGTGCCTGGGCTACCACGCTATCGCAGCGCTATAACTCCGGCGTGACCGACATCACCCCGCGTGCCGGTTCGACCCTGACCAAGGTGGAAGCCTACAAGCAGTACAACGTGAACGTCAACTACACGGGCTTCAAGAACACCACCATCAGCTTCGGCGTCAACAACATTACCGAGGAATGGCCACCACTGACATCGAACAGCACGTACAGCGGCGGGTATGTGACTTCGCTGGCGGATATGCTGGGCCGCGTCTACCGCATGTCCGTGGAGTTCAAGTTTTAAGATGCTGCGGCGCTGCCTGCTGCTGGCCTGGACCTTGCTGCTGGCGGCAGCAGCAGGGGCGGTCGAACTCATGCCGGCGGCCGAGAGCGCAATCATGCGTTCCGGCGCCTACTTCGTTGAAGCACGTATGCGTGCCGCGCCTGGCGTGGTCGGGCAGGGTTATGTCATCGCGCGGTACGGCGACGAGCGCAA
>JBCNOX010000496.1:0-4314 GCA_039593645.1 Pseudoduganella sp. | reverse complement strand
CTGTCGGCGCACATGATGTCGATTTCCGAATCGCTGGGCGCCAAGGATGAAGACCGCGAGCAGTTGGTCGCTTTCTTCACCAAATACGGCTTCAAGACCCTGCTGCGCGAGTTGTCCGCCCTGACACCGGCCGCGCCGGCGCCGGGCAGTGCGGCTGCCGCAGCGCCGGCGCCAGGCGCTACGGCCGACCTGTTTGCCGCGCCGCCGGCCACCATCAGCTATGAAACCGTGCTGACCGAGGAACAGCTGCAGGCGTGGCTGGCGCGCATCGATGCGGCCCCGCTCACGGCCCTCGATACCGAGACGACGTCACTGGAGCCGATGCTGGCCGAGATGGTGGGCATTTCGCTGTCCACCGAGCCGGGCGTTGCCTGCTACATTCCGCTGGCGCACCGCTATCCGGACGCGCCGCAGCAACTGCAGCGCGACTGGGTGCTGTCCAAGCTGAAGCCGTGGCTGGAAGACGCCAGCAAGCCCAAGCTGGGCCAGAACCTGAAGTATGACGCGCACGTCTTCGCCAACCATGGCGTGACCCTGCGCGGCATCGTGCACGACACGCTGCTGCAATCCTACGTGTTCGAGTCGCACCGCACCCACGACATGGACAGCCTGGCGCTGCGCCATCTGAATCACAAGACCATCGCTTATGAAGAAGTGTGCGGCAAGGGCGCCGGCCAGATCGGCTTCGACCAGGTTGAAATCGGCCGCGCCACTGAATATGCGGCGGAAGATGCCGACATCACGCTGCGCCTGCACCTGGCGATGCACGGCCAGGTGTCCGGCGACGAGGGCCTGACCCGTATCTACAGCACCATCGAGCTGCCAACCGCCGTGGTGCTGCAAAAGATCGAGCGCAATGGCGTCCTGATCGATGCGGCCCTGCTGGCGACCCAGTCCAACGAGCTGGGCGCGCGCATCCTGGAGCTGGAGCAGAAAGCCTACGAGCTGGCTGGACAGCCGTTCAACCTGGGTTCGCCGAAGCAGATCGGCGAAATCTTCTTCACCAAGCTGGAGCTGCCGGTGGTGAAAAAGACCCCGAGCGGCGCGCCGTCCACCGACGAGGAAGTGCTGCAAAAACTGGCAGAGGACTATCCGCTGCCGAAGGTGCTGCTGGAATACCGCGGCATGGCCAAGCTCAAGTCGACTTATACCGACAAGCTGCCGAAGATGATCAACAAGGCCACCGGCCGCGTGCACACCAATTACGCGCAGGCCGTGGCGATCACCGGCCGCCTGGCGTCGAACGACCCGAACCTGCAGAACATCCCGGTGCGCACTGCCGAAGGCCGCCGCATCCGCGAAGCGTTCATCGCGCCGCCCGGCTCGCACATCGTGTCGGCCGACTACTCGCAGATCGAGCTGCGCATCATGGCGCATATCTCGGGCGACGAGGCGATGCTGCGCGCCTTCGCCGAAGGGGAAGACATCCACCGCGCCACCGCGGCCGAAATCTTCGGCGTGGCGCCGGCCGACGTGCAGCCGGAGCAGCGCCGCTACGCCAAGGTGATCAACTTCGGCCTGATCTACGGCATGAGCGCCTTCGGCCTGGCTGCCAACCTCGGCATCGACCGCACCGCGGCGCAGAACTACATTGACCGCTATTTCGCCCGCTTCTCCGGCGTCAAGCGCTATATGGACGAAACCCGTGCCGAAGCCAAGGCGCGCGGCTATGTGCAGACCGTGTTCGGCCGCCGCCTGTGGCTGCCGGAGATCAACTCGCCGAACGGCCCGCGCCGCCAGGGCGCCGAGCGGGCGGCAATCAACGCGCCGATGCAGGGCACGGCGGCCGACCTGATCAAGCTGGCCATGATTGCGGTGCAGGACTGGATCGAGCGCGAAGGCCTGGCCACCAAGATGATCATGCAGGTGCACGACGAACTGGTGCTGGAAGTGCCGGACTCCGAGCTGGCGCTGGTCAAGGACATGCTGCCGAAGCTGATGTCGGGCGTGGCCGAACTCAAAGTTCCGCTGGTGGCCGAAGTGGGTGTTGGATGCAATTGGGAGGAAGCCCACTGAAAGGGCTTTCCAAAGCGCCAAAATTTGTCAGTGCTGACAAATTTTGGCAGTGCGCCTCGACCAACCGTGCCAGTTTACTTGATATGACGACAATAAAAGATTTGCAAGAGGATGCTTTGGCACTCATTGGCCAGGTAAGCGGCGTGGACCGCCGCGACTTCATCAAGGCCGCGATCGGTACCGGCTTCGCCGCCGCCGCGCTGCCGGTGCAGGCGCAGACCCTGGTCAGCACGGATAGCCAGGGGCTGACCGCCCGCACCATCCACATCAAGGTGGATGGGCAGACGGTGCCAATCTACCTGGCCCACCCGGAAGGCAAGACCAGGCTGCCCGTTATCCTTGTCATTTCGGAAATTTTCGGCGTGCACGAGCACATTGCCGACGTCGCGCGCCGCTTCGCCAAGGCCGGCTACCTGGCGCTGGCGCCGGACCTGTTCGTGCGCCATGGCGACGCCACCCGCGAGCAAGCTATTGCCGACCTGATGGCGAACATTGTCCGCAAGACAGCAGATGCCCAGGTGATGCGTGACCTTGACGGGGTAGTGGAGTGGGCGCGCACTTACGGCGCAGACACCGGCCGGCTGGGCATTACCGGTTTTTGCTATGGTGGCCGCATCACCTGGCTGTACAGCCACCATAATCCTGGCATCAAGGCTGGTGTCGCCTGGTATGGACGCTTGGTTGGCGAGCGTACGGCTGCCTGGCCAGTGCTGCCGGTCGATATCGCGGCTTCCCTCAAGCCGCCAGTGCTGGGCCTGTACGGCGGCAAGGACCAGGGCATCCCGCTCGACTCCGTGGAGCAGATGCGTGCCGCCCTGGCCCAGGGGAACGGCAAGTCGCATATTCACGTCTACCCGGAAGCGCCGCACGGCTTTTATGCCGATTACCGTCCCGGCTACGATCCTGACGCGGCAAAAGACGGCTGGCAGCGGGCGCTGGCCTGGTTCAAGGCCAACGGCGTAGCCTGAGTTAGCGAAAAATGCTGCAGGGCGGTAAAATGCCCGGTTTGCACGCGAAGGAAGCACCATCGACCCCGTCCTGACCTCCATCCTGCTGGCCACCACGATTGCCGGCGTTGCCAGTATTACGGCAGCCGCGGTGTTTTCGTTCGCCCTGCTGTCGAAGGTGGTCGAGAAAATGGTCAGCCTGTCGGTCGGCATCATGCTGTCCACTTCGCTGCTGCACGCGCTGCCGGAAGCCTTCGAGTCGGGTACCGACCCGCGCCACCTGTTCGGTGCGCTGCTGGCCGGCCTGCTGGCCTTCTTCCTGCTTGAAAAACTGGCCATCCTGCGCCACTCGCACCACCACGAGCATGACGGCCACCATCACCACCATGGCCACGACAAGGCGGAGGCAGGGCGCGCCGGCTGGATGATCCTGCTGGGCGATGGCATGCACAATTTCACCGACGGCATCCTGATTGCGGCGGCTTTCCTGGCCAACCCGCAGCTCGGCATCGTCACCGGCGTGGCCATCATCGCGCACGAAATCCCGCAGGAAATCGGCGACTTCATCGTCCTGCTCAATGCCGGCTTCTCGCGCACCCGGGCCTATGTCTACAACCTGCTGTGCAGCCTGCTGTCCGTGGCGGGCGGGGTGCTCGGCTATTACATGCTGGACCAGGCCGCCTCCCTGATTCCCTACGTGCTGGTGTTCGCTTCGTCGGGCTTCATCTACATTGCCGTCAGCGACTTGATGCCGCAAATGCAACGCCGCGCCACCATGCGCGAGACCATTCCGCAAGTTTTCCTAATTGCATTGGGTGTTGTAATTGTGCTACTTCTCACCGCCAGCGCGCACGATACACATTGAGTAGTTACGTGCGGGCATCATTTTTGCTACGCTACGGGGGATAGGAGATCCCTCATGCTTGAAACTTCGACCGAAAACCACACTGCAGAAGCTCTGATGGCCGCTTTCCAGCGCGGCGCCGGAGTGCAACCGAACTGGCAACTCACGCCAGAATTCATGGAAATGCTGGGAAAACTGGTCGGTACCTCGATCAGCGGCGCACACGGCCTGCTGCTTAACCGCGCTGAACTCAAGCGCAATATCCACGCCGACGCGACCGTCGTCGTCGTGCGCAACAACAATCCGCTGAAGTTCCTGCCTGACAGCCTGGCAGCCAAGACCCAGATGCTGCGCAAGAAAATGCCAGGCTTCATGGGGCCGGTGGAAGCGCTGGAAGATGCCTTCGCCGACCTGTCGGCCCACCAGACCTGCGTCAAGGCCGGCATGGAGGGCGCCGTCGCGGAAGCGCTGGCCCGCATCTCGCCGCAAGCGGTGGAAGAGAAGCAG
>JBCNOX010000495.1:0-4340 GCA_039593645.1 Pseudoduganella sp. | reverse complement strand
TCAGCGGCGGTGACGACCAGCATCGGTCACGAGACCAGCGAGGGAATGCCGGTCAGCACTTGCCGCATGTAGTCGACCATCACCGAAATCATCCATGGCCCCGCCACCACCAGGGTGACGAACACGCCGACCAGTTTCGGGATGAAGGACAGGGTGGCTTCGTTGATCTGGGTGGCGGCCTGGAAGATCGAGACCACCAGGCCGATCAGCAGCGCCACCAGCAACAGCGGCGCCGCCACCAGCAGCGTGACTTCCATGGCCTGGCGGCCCATGGTCATGACTGTTTCAGGCGTCATCGCACACCTCGCTAGTAGAAGCTCTGGGACAGCGAACCCAGCAGCAATTGCCAGCCATCGACCAGCACGAACAGCATCAGCTTGAACGGCAGCGAAATCACGGCGGGCGACATCATCATCATACCCATCGACATCAGCACCGACGCCACCACCATGTCGATGATCAGGAAGGGAATGAAGATGGCAAAGCCGATCTGGAAGGCGGTCTTCAGCTCGGAGGTGATGAAGGCCGGCACCAGGATCTTGAGCGGCACGTCTTCCGGTCCCTGCAATTCCTGGCTGCGCGAAATCTTGACGAACAGCGCCAGGTCGGACTGGCGGGTCTGCTTCAGCATGAAGGTTTTCAGCGGCGCGGCCGAGCGCTCCATGGCCTGCTGCATGGTGATCTTGTTGTCCTGCAGCGGCACCCAGGCTTCGGTATAGATCTTGTCGAACACCGGGCTCATGACGAAGAAGGTCAGGAACAGCGACAGGCCGATGATGACCTGGTTCGGCGGCGCCGACTGCGTGCCGAGCGCCTGGCGCAGCAGCGACAGCACGATCACGATGCGGGTGAAGCCGGTCATCATCAGCAGCGCTGCCGGGATGAAGGTCAGCGCCGTCATCAGGATCAGCGTCTGCAGCGTCAGGCCGTAGTTGGTGCCGCCGCCCGCGGCTGGCGTGCTGGTAAACGCCGGGATGGTCGGTTCGGCGGCAGCGATCAATGGCAGGATCAGCGCGGCGCCGGCAGCGAGGCACAGGGCGCGTTTATTTGCCATTGCGTTTTTCAATCGTCTGTTTGAACCATTCGGCGAAATTCGCGCCAGGCAGCGGCTGGGCGCCGGCCAGTTCGGCTTCGTCGCTTTCCTGGCGCGGCATGGTGGCCAGGGCGTTCATGCGCCCCGGCGAGGCGCCGACCACGATCCACTGTTCACCGACTTCCACCACCAGGATGCGTTCGCGCGCGCCGACGCTCAGCGCGCCGACCAGCTTGACCTTGGTGCCGCCCGTGATGTGTTTTGGGCCGAAGCGCTTGAGCAGCCAGGCCAGTCCCACCAGCAGGGCGATGACGAAGCCCAGCGACAGCACCGTTTGCACCAGCGAGCCGGCAGCGGAAGGCGCCTGTGCCGCCAGTCCAGCGCCAGGCGCGGTGGCGCGGGCGCCGGCCAGCGCGGCCTGCTGCTCCGGCGTGGCGGCCGGACGCGCCGATGCAGCCTGGTCGGCGGCAGCTTCGGCCGCAGGGGCGGCAGGGCTGGCGGCATTTGCCGGAGTTGCCTGCGCACTGGTGGAAATGGTGTCGGGGACGGGACCTTGCTGCGCCAGCGCGGGCGCGCCGGCGAAGCAGAGGGCGGCCGCCAGGGTCAGCGGCCGCATGAAGTGGAAGGCAGGAATACTCTGCTTCATTTATTCAATTTTCGGATGCGTTCGGAAGGCGTGATGATGTCGGTCAGGCGAATACCGAACTTGTCGTTCACCACCACCACCTCGCCCTGGGCGATCAGGCAGCCATTGACCAGTACGTCCATCGGTTCGCCGGCCAGGCCGTCCAGTTCCACCACCGAGCCCTGCGCCAGTTGCAGCAGATTCTTGATGGCGATCTTGGTGCGGCCCAATTCCACGGTCAACTGGACCGGGATATCGAGGATGAAGTCGATATCGTTATGGGTTTCGGTCTTGTTCGGCTGCTTGGAAAAGTCCTTGAACACGGCGGCAGTGGCAGCCTGGTTCTGCATAGCAGCAGCCTCGGCAGCGGCCTGCTCGGCAATCGCGGCGCCCCAATCGTCATCCATGCTTGTATCGTCGTCTTGATTATCCGCCATGTTTCTCTCCTAGCTTACCTAGCTTTATTTCATATTATCCGCGTTTGCCAGCAGTTTCTCCACCTTCAATGCGTATTGCCCGTTCAACACCCCGTAGGTGCAGTCGAGCACAGGCACGCCATCCACGGTGGCCTCGATGGTTTCCGGGATGGAGAGCGGGATCACGTCGCCGACTTTCATGTTCAGGATCTCGTCGAAGCTGACCTTGGCGGTGCCAAGCTTGGCCACCAGTTCCACTTCGGCGATCTGGATCTGCTGCGTCATCAGGCGGATCCAGCGCTTGTCCACTTCCAGCGCTTCGCCCTGCAAGGACGAGGTCAGCGCATCGCGGATCGGCTCGATCATCGAGTACGGCATGCAGAAGTGAATCTGGCCCGACACCGAACCGAGTTCGATGGTGAAGGTCGACGCCACCACCACCTCGTTCGGCGTGGCGATGTTGGCAAACTGCGTATTCATTTCGGAACGGATGTACTCGAACTCTACCGGGTACACCGGTTCCCACGATTTGGTATAGGCCTCGAACACGATGTCGAGGATGCGCAGGATGATGCGCTGCTCGGTCTGGGTAAAGTCGCGGCCTTCCACGCGGGTGTGGAAGCGGCCGTCGCCGCCAAACAGGTTGTCGACCAGCAGGAACACCAGGCCCGGGTCGAACACCATCAGGGCCGTGCCGCGCAGCGGCTTCATGTGCACCAGGTTGAGGTTGGTCGGCACCACCAGGTTGCGGATGAACTCGGAATACTTGGACACGCGCACCGAGCCGACCGACACTTCCGCACTGCGGCGCAGGAAGTTGAACAGGCCGACGCGCAGCAGGCGCGCGAAACGCTCGTTGATAATTTCCAGGGTCGGCATACGGCCCCGGACGATGCGTTCCTGCGTCGCCAGGTTGTAGGTCCGGACACCGGAAGTCTCCTCGGGCGCAGCGACATCGTCCTGATCGCCATTGACGCCCTTCAGGAGGGCATCGACTTCTTCCTGGGAGAGAAAATTATCAGCCATGCTTCACCCGGGCCTTACTGGATGATGAATGCGGTGAACAAAACTTCGGAAACTTCCAGCGGGTCGGCACCCTCTTCAAACGGCAGGTTGACCGCTTCCATGATGTCCTTGCTCAGCTGCTGCTTGCCTTCGGGCGTGTTGATCTCGGATGCATGCTTGCTCGACAACAGCAGCAGGATGCGGCTGCGCACCTTCGGCATATTGGTCTTGATGATTTCCGACTCTTCCAGACTGCTGGCCTGCAGCGTGATCGCCAGTTGCAGGTACTGGTCGCCGTTTTCCGGCTGCAAGTTGACCGTGAACTGGTCCACTGGAATATACACCGGCGGCCCGGCTTTCTTGGCCGGTTTCTTGGCCTTCTTGTTCGGCTTGGCTTCTTCCGCGTGCTCGTCGCTGCTATCGCTCTTCAGCATGAACCATGCGCCACCGCCACCGGCCAGGGCCAGCACCAGCACGCCTGCCAGAATGATGATCAGCTTTTTCTTACCGCCACCTGCCGGCGGTGCTGCTTCTGCCTTCGCATCAGCCTTCATTTTTGGATTCGCTTTCAATTCTGCTGCCTTGGATGCAAGAGTTGGATCATGACGCCATTATGTCATTATCGCGAAAGCTTTCGGGGAGCGATGCGCCGAAAAGAGGCAGGAAGCAGGGCTATCTCTGCCTTAGGCGAAGGTGTCGACTGCGCTGAGCACGCTGCGCCGTACTTGAGGGGTGGCCTGGGCGGCACTCTCGGCATTGTCATTCTGGCCATTGCCGGCGCCGCGGCCGCGTCCGGCGGCTGCCGCGGCTTCCATGTCGGCGAAGGCTTTCTGCTGGTCCTGGCTGCCTGACGAAACGCTGGTGTCGCCCAGCGTGATGCCGGCTTCACCCATGGTTTCGCGCAGCTTCGGCAGAGCTTGCTCGAGCGCTTCACGCACTTCCGGCTGGGCAGCCATGAAGGCCACGCTGGCCTGGTCATTCGAGACGCTCAGCACCACTTGCAGGGGGCCGAGGTCCGGCGGGTTCAGGGTCAGGGTGGCGCTGTGTTCGCCGCCATTGACCATCCACACGACTTTCTGGCCCAGCTGGTGGTCCCAGCCCTGGCTGCCGACGCGGGCATGCAACTGGTTGCTGGCCAGGGCCTGGGCGGCTTGCCCGTTCGCCGCACCGGCTGGCGCCAGGGCAGTGGCGGCGGCCTGCAGGGCGCCGGCTTGCGGCTGGATCGCGTGCCGGGCTTCCAGCGCGGCAGCGTCGGCGGCTT
>JBCNOX010000494.1:0-4353 GCA_039593645.1 Pseudoduganella sp. | reverse complement strand
GTGGCCGAGTCCGGCGCTGCCGGTCCACAGGACATGGGCAAGGTCATGGCGATCGTCAAGCCAAAGCTGGCTGGCCGCGCCGACATGACGGTCGTCTCCGCACTGGTCAAGAAGGCCCTCACCCCGGCATAATTTACAGCCGAGCAAAATGTCCACCTTGGGGTCAGGAACGAAAGTGGACATTTCCAGAGGAAATGTCCACATCTGTTCCTGACCCCAAGGTGCTGACCCCAAGGTGGACATTTTGCCCAGCCATATCGTGGGCCGCGTGCGTTGAGGTGGATCAAATTCCCTTTGTGCGCGGCGGTATAGTCTGATTTATAACAAATACCGTTCAGCCTCGTGATTCCACAGTCATTTATTGCCGACCTGCTGAACCGCGTCGATATCGTCGATGTGGTGGGGCGCTACGTCCAGTTGAAGAAGGGCGGCGCCAATTATCAGGGCTTGTGCCCTTTCCACAGCGAAAAATCTCCCAGCTTCACCGTTAGCCCCACCAAGCAGTTCTATCATTGCTTCGGTTGCGGCGCCCATGGCACGGCCATTGGTTTCCTGATCGAGTATTCGGGCATGGGCTTTGTCGATGCGGTCAAAGACCTGGCACAGAACGTCGGCATGGTTGTGCCTGAGCAGGACGACAAGATTCCGCCGGCACAACGCGCTGCCCAGCAGCAGCAATCCATGGCCTTGTCTGAGGCCATGACCAAGGCTGCCGAGTTTTACAAGGCCCAGCTGCGCCACGCGCCGCAGGCCATTGCTTACCTGAAGGGCCGCGGCCTGACCGGTGAGATCGCGGCCCGCTTCGCCCTCGGCTATTCGCCGAGCGGCTGGGACAGCCTGAAAGCGGTGTTCCCGGATTATGAAAATCCCGTGCTGGTGGAAGCCGGCCTGATCATCCAGAACGTGGATGAGGACGGCAAGCGCACCAAGCGCTACGACCGTTTCCGCGAGCGGGTAATGTTCCCTATCCGAAACACTAAAGGCCAGGTGATCGCCTTCGGCGGCCGCATCATGGACCAGGGCGAGCCTAAGTACTTGAATTCTCCGGAAACGCCTTTATTTTCAAAGGGCTCGGAGCTGTATGGCTTGTTCGAAGCGCGCCAGGCAATCCGCGATGCGGGTTATGTGCTGGTGACGGAAGGCTATATGGACGTGGTGGCGCTGGCCCAGATGGGCTTCCCCCAGGCGGTTGCGACGCTGGGGACCGCCTGCACCACGACCCACGTCCAGAAGTTGTTGCGTCAAACCGACAACGTGATCTTCAGTTTCGACGGCGACAAGGCCGGCCGCCGCGCCGCACGGCGTGCGCTGGAAGCCTGCCTGCCGCACGTGTCGGATGACAAGACGATCAAATTCCTGTTCCTGCCGGCTGAGCACGACCCGGACAGCTATATCCGCGAATATGGCGCCCAGGCTTTCGAGCAGCAGGTGCATGAAGCGATGCCGCTGTCCCAGTTCCTGCTGCGCGAGGCGGCCGGCGATCATGATTTAAGTTCGCCTGAGGGCCGCGCCCGCGTGCAGTTTGACGCCAAGCCGCTGCTGCAGGCGATGCCGCCGACCGCGCTGCGCTTGCAGATCGTGCGCGGCCTGGCGACCATGACGCAGAGCACGCCGGGCGAGATTGAGCAGCTGTTCGAGCTGGCCAAGCCGGTGGCGGCCAACAAGGTCGCCCCGCCGAGAAGCCGGCGCGAACAGCCGGTTGGGCTGGAGCTGAAGCTGATCCGCGTGGTGCTGACGCACCCGACGCTGGCGCTGGAACTGGATGATGAAGCGCTGCTGGCTTTCAGCCACTTTGGCCAGGAAGCCGCCGAGCGCCTGGTCTGGCTGATGGTGCAAGCGCAATCGCTGGGAGAGCAGGGCAGTTTCGCTGCATTCTGCCAGTTGGTGAAAGAAACGGGCAGCGATTATGATGCGCTCATCGGTGAGATCGCCGCCGCGCCCGAGCCGGACATTGAAGGCGAGCGCTTGTGGCTGCTGGCTACCGTGCGCCACCTGAAGATGGATGCATTAAAACAGGAGCTGGACCAGCTGTTTTCGGCTGGTTTGTCTTCTGAGGAGATTGGCGTACGCTATCGCGAAATTACTGCCAAGCAAGACCAATTGAGGAAGGAAGCTGAAGCTGATTTAAGCCCGAGGTAATTGCCCGCACGCACGCAAACCTTCCCGTCTGGTAATTGTAAAGTGGCGTGCTATAATAAAATGCTAAATATTGCAATATTTAGCGGGTCTGTTTTTTCGTTTGTTTTCAGTAAGTTACAGTAGTAGTTGTTGCGGTTTGTAGTGGACTTAACTATTCCCGAAAGCGCCTGTGCCAGCAAAGAAACCTGAAACCAAAGCGGCTGAAAAGCCTCGCAAAGTGACCGCCAAGCCTGCGACGAAGTCGGCTGATAAGCCGGCTACTCGCGTCACCAAGGCACCGCCGGTGGTTAGTCAGACAACGGACGCAGCCGCCCTGGCTGCCATTGATACCTCCGGATATGTGCTGCCAACCGTCAAGGTGCCGGGACGCCGTGGCCGCAAGCCGAAGGAATTTACGCCGGAAAACGACGAGGTTGCAGCACTGAACGCTGTTGAGCGTGCCGAGATGAAGGCTGCGGACAAGGCGAAAGCCAAAGACCGCAAGGCCAAGGAAAAGGCACTGCTGAAAGATGCGTTCTCGTCCGACACCGAAGCGACGGAAGAGGAACTCGAACGCCGCCGCCAGAAGCTCAAAACGCTGATCAAGTTCGGCAAGGAGCGCGGCTTCCTTACGTACGCTGAAATCAACGACCACCTGCCAGAAAATATCGTCGATCCGGAAGCGATCGAAGGCATTATCGGCACCTTCAACGACATGGGCATCGCCGTGTATGAACACGCGCCCGATGCCGAGACCCTGCTGCTGTCGGATAACGTCGCCACTGTCACCAGCGACGACGAAGCCGAAGCGGCAGCCGAAGCCGCACTGTCGACCGTCGATTCCGATTTCGGCCGCACCACCGACCCGGTCCGCATGTACATGCGCGAAATGGGCTCGGTCGAGCTGCTGACCCGCGAAGGCGAGATCGAAATCGCCAAGCGTATCGAAGACGGCCTGCGCGACATGATCCAGGCGATTTCCGCCTGCCCGGTGACGATCGCCGAGATCCTCGCTACCTCCGAACGCATCCGCATCGACGAGATCAAGATCGACGAAATCGTCGATGGCCTGGTCGATGAGGAAGGCGAAGCCGCCGCCGCCGCACCAGCCGCTTCCGACGAGGAAGACGAGGAAGACGACGAGGAAGAAGAGGACGAAGAAGAAGAGGAAGAAGCAGCCAGCCCGGGTGGCGCGGCAGCCGGCTATACCGCCGAGCAGCTGGAAGCCATGAAGCAGGCTTCCCTCGAAAAATTCGACAACATCGCCAACCAGTTCGAGCGCATGCGCAAGGCGTTCGAGAAGGATGGTTACAACTCGAAGGCTTACCTGAAGGCGCAGGAATCGATTTCCGCCGAGCTGCTGGGCATCCGCTTCACCGCCAAGGTGGTGGAGAAGCTGTGCGACACCCTGCGCGGCCAGGTCGATGAGGTGCGCCATATCGAGAAGCAGATCCTCGACGTGGCGGTGAATAAGTGCGGCATGCCGCGCGCCCACTTCATCAAGGTCTTCCCGGGCAATGAAACCAACCTGGAATGGGTGGATGGCGAAGTCTCCGCAGGCCACGCTTACAGCGCGATCCTGGGCCGCAACATCCCGACCATCAAGGAACTGCAGCAGCGCCTGATCGACCTGCAAGCGCGCGTCGTGCTGCCGCTGCCGGACCTGCGCAACATCAACCGCCAGATGGCGGCCGGTGAAATGAAGGCGCGCAAGGCCAAGCGTGAAATGACCGAGGCCAACCTGCGCCTGGTGATCTCGATCGCGAAGAAGTACACCAACCGCGGCCTGCAGTTCCTGGACCTGATCCAGGAAGGCAATATCGGCCTGATGAAGGCGGTCGACAAGTTCGAATACCGCCGCGGCTACAAGTTCTCCACGTATGCAACGTGGTGGATCCGCCAGGCGATCACCCGTTCCATCGCCGACCAGGCGCGCACCATCCGTATTCCGGTGCACATGATCGAGACGATCAACAAGATGAACCGGATCTCGCGCCAGATCCTGCAGGAGACCGGCGCCGAGCCGGATCCGGCAACCCTGGCGATCAAGATGGAAATGCCAGAGGATAAGATCCGCAAGATCATGAAGATCGCGAAAGAGCCGATCTCGATGGAAACGCCGATCGGTGACGACGACGATTCCCATCTGGGCGACTTCATCGAGGACAACAACACGCTGGCGCCTTCGGACGCAGCGCTGCATGCCTCGATGCGCGGTGTCGTGAAGGATGTGCT
>JBCNOX010000493.1:0-4359 GCA_039593645.1 Pseudoduganella sp. | reverse complement strand
CGCTGCACCTGCTGGCCGGCATGGCCACCTGCGCCTTCGTCTTTCCCTTCATCGGGACGGACAAGCGCAACGGCCATATCCGCCGCTGGTCGCGCCAGCTGCTGGCGATCTGCAACGTCAGCGTGCAGATGGCGCCGGGCAGTGCGGCGCCGCTGGAGCAGGGCATGATCGTCTGCAACCACATCTCGTGGCTGGACATCTTCGTCATCAACGCGCTGTATCCATGCCGCTTCGTGGCCAAGTCGGAAATCCGCGACTGGCCGCTGGCCGGCTGGCTGGTGGCGCAGGCGGGCACGGTGTTCATCGCCCGCGGCAACAAGCGCGAGCTGCGCAATATCTTCAAAGGCCTGGTGCACGCCCTGCAGGATGGCCAGCGCGTGGCCTTCTTCCCGGAAGGGACGACCGCCGCGCAAGGCACGCTGCTGCCTTTCCACGCCAACCTGTTCGAGGCGGCAGTGGACGGCAAGGTACCGGTGCAACCGTTCGCCCTGTCTTATGTCGACCCGGCGGGCCAGCCGCATCCTTCGGTGGACTTCATCGGGGACATGACTTTCGTGCAAAGCGTGGTTAACATCCTCGATGGCAAGCCGGTGCGGGCCCGCCTCTCAGTGCTGGAAGCGATGCCGGGCGAGGGCGCCCATCGCCGCGAACTGGCGGCAGCGAGCCACGCCGCGATCGGCGCCGCCCTGGGCATTGCGCCGGAGGCGGAAACTTTACAGGAGCAATCAGCATGACCAGGATCAGTGTGCTGGCAGCCTGCCTGCTGTTGGCGGCCTGCGGCGACACCTTCACCAACGCCAAGACGCTGCGCACCCAGGCCACGGAAAGCCTGGCGCAGAAGAACTACGGCATCGCGGCAGACAAGGCGTATGCAGCGACATTGAAGGCGCCGAAGGAAGCCGAATCTTACTTCCTGCTGGCGCAGGCCCAGGCGCAGCTGGGCCGCAAGAATGCCGCCATGGCTTCGCTGGAGACGGCCATCGTCAACGGCTTTACGGACGAGGAGGCGATCAAGGGCAGCGCCAACCTGGAACCGTTGCGCAAGTCCGAGGCCTACCGCGAATTGATGGCGGCCACGTTCGCGCCGGCAGCTGCGGCGCCGGCCGAAGGCCAGGCGCCTGCCGCGGCCGAAGGCGGCGAAGCGGGCAAGGCCGAGGGGCAGCCCGCGGCGCCATCCCAGGCGCAGGCTTCAGCACCTGCGGAAGGCAGCGCGAAGCGTTAAACCGTCCGGTATTTCGGGCAAGCGACCTGCAGCAGGCTGCGGTCGTCCAGGCAGACGGCCGACAGCTTGCCGCCCCACACGCAGCCGCTGTCCAGGGCGATCAGGCGCGGCATGATGCGCAGGCCCAGCGCCGACCAGTGGCCGAACACCACGGTGATATCGCTGGTACGGCGGCCCGGGACTTCGAACCACGGCATCAGGCCGGTCGCGGGATCGGCGTGCGCCGACTCCTTCATCTTGAAATCCATTACCCCTTCGGCGCTGCAGAAGCGCATGCGCGTCAGCGCATTGACGATGCAGCGCAGGCGCGCGGCGCCGGTCAGATCGTCGCTCCAGCGGTCGGGCTGGTTACCGTACATCTCGCGCAGGAAGCCGACCCATTCGTCGCCGCGCAGGGCTGCTTCCACTTCCCCGGCCAAGGCCATGGCCTGTTGCGCGGTCCATTGCGGCAGCACGCCGCCATGCACCAGCAGGTGGTCGAGGCGCATGATGGCCATGGGGCGCAGGCGCAGCCAGTGCAGCAGCGCATCGCGGTCGGCCGCCGCCAGGATATGCTCGATGGTGTCGGAACTCGATTCGGGACGGATGCCGTTGGCCACCGCCAGCAGGTGCAGGTCATGGTTGCCCAGCACCGCGTCGATGCGCCCGTCGCTGCCCTGGCTCAGGGCCTGTACATAGCGCAGGGTGGAGAGCGAATCGGGGCCGCGGTTGATCAGGTCACCGCAAAACAGGATGGCCGGCGGCGCGTTTCCCGCAGCATGTTCCGTGTCCAGGATTTTTTCGACGAGGGTAACGGTCTCGCCATGGCAGCCCTGCAGGTCGCCAACGACATATGTTCTCATCACGATAGGATAACGCATGATCACCGCAACCGGCGGCGGGCTGGCAGCCTTGCGGCCGCGTAAAAGTATCAATTGGTAAGTAATACCTTGGACGCAACGCCCCACGCTAGAATTTCCCGTCCCACCCCGTGCATACGGTACAATCGCCGGTTAGCGCGCGAGCAATCTTTCTTGCTGCGCTGCGACAATAGCGGCTGGCTCACTATACTGATAAGAACTAATGTTTTCCTTCCTCGTGAGCTTTTTCACGTCTGCACTCCTGACCCTGTGGGTCATCAAGGAAGTGCGTTTACATGGCCCGGCGCTGGACACTGATTTCGGTGGCGTACAAAAAGTGCACGTCCACCATGTGGCGCGCATTGGCGGCCTGTCGATTTTCCTCGCAGTTGCGCTGAGCGCGTGCGTGTCGGTCTGGCGCGTGCCTGTCATGACCAGCTGGATGCTGTCGCTGATGATGTGCGCCATGTTTGCCTTCCTCGGCGGCATTGTCGAAGACTATACCGGCAAGGTCAGCGCGCGCCGGCGTCTGCTGCTGACCATGTTTGCCGCCCTGCTGGCCTACTTCCTGATGGATGCGCGGATTGACCGCATCGACTGGATGTTTTCAACCTCGCCCCTGCCATACCTCTGGCTGACGCTGCCGCTGACGGTGCTGGCAGTTGCCGGGATTGCCAACGCCATCAATATCATTGACGGTTTCAACGGGCTGGCCAGCGTGGTGACGATCTGCATGCTGCTCTCGCTGGGCTATGTTGCACTGCAAGTCAACGACATGTTCGTCCTGGTGGCGGCATTGATGGTGGCTGGCGCGACCGCCGGCTTCCTGATCTGGAATTATCCGGTCGGGCTGATATTCCTCGGCGATGGCGGCGCTTACTTTATCGGGTTTATGCTGGGCGAATTGGCGCTGTTACTGGTAATGCGCAATCCACAGGTTTCTACCTGGTACGCCGTATTGCTATTAATTTATCCGACCGTGGAAACGCTGTTCAGTGTTTATCGACGCTTCTTCATTCGCGGTGCATCGCCGGCCATGCCGGACGGTATTCATTTGCACAGCCTGATTTTCCGGCGCGTGGTGCAGTGGGCGGTGGGCCGCAAGGATGCGCGCGCCCTGGTGCGCCGCAATTCCATGACGTCGCCGTATTTGTGGATGTTTTCCCTGATGGCCGTGATTCCCGCCACGGTATTCTGGCGTTATACCTGGGTCCTGATGCTGTTCTGCCTGTTATTTATTGCGAGTTATGTGTGGTTATATGCACGCATTGTCCGATTTAAAGCGCCGCGCTGGATGATTCGACATAAGAAAAGCCGTTAGGCTGAATTCGTGTATATTCCCAACATCGAAATTGAATAAAGGATGGGAACATGGACCTGTCGAATTTGTCGTCCGCGGAATTGCGCAGCTTGCAGGAACAAATCAAGCGCGAATTAAAGCAGCGCGAGGGCCAGGATAAGCAAAAGGCGCGCGAACAGATATTCGCGATCGCCCAGCAAGTCGGCGTGCCGCTCAAGGAACTGCTGGTGGGATACCCAGGCACCCGTAACAAGGGCGGCAAAGTGGAAGCGCGCTACCGCAATCCTGCCAATGCAGCCGAGCAGTGGACCGGCCGCGGCCGCCAGCCGAAATGGGTCAAGGACTGGGTTGAAGGCGGCAAGTCGCTGGACGACCTGCGCATCTGAGCCGATTCTATCTTTACTATTTATTCTTCTGGTTTTTATGGTTGCTCTCTCTAAATCGATTTTCAAGGCCTACGATATCCGCGGCATCGTCGGCAAAACCCTGGACGAGGGCGTGGCGCGCTCGGTTGGCCATGCGTTCGGCCTGGCTGCCGCCGCCAAGGGAGAGCGCAGCGTGGTTATCGGCCGCGACGGCCGCTTGTCCGGCCCGGGCCTGATCGCTGCATTGGCGCAGGGCTTGCAGGCAGCCGGCGTCGACGTGATCGACCTGGGCGTGGTGGCCACGCCAATGGTGTATTTCGGCACCCAGGTGCTCGATACCCGTTCCGGCATCATGGTCACCGGCAGCCATAACCCGCCGGATTACAACGGCTTCAAGATGGTGCTGAAGGGCGAAGCGATCCATGGCGAATCCATCACCGCCCTGTACCAGGCCATTGAAGCCGGCCTGCAGCCAGCGGCAGCTGCCGGCAAGTACGGCACCTACGACATCCGCGAGCAGTATCTGCAGCGCATCATCGGCGACGTGAAGATTGCGCGCCCGATCAAGATTGCCGTCGATTGCGGCAACGGCGTGGCCGGCGCTTTCGCGGGCGACCTGTATCGCGGCATGGG
>JBCNOX010000492.1:0-4368 GCA_039593645.1 Pseudoduganella sp. | reverse complement strand
GGCGGCATGGCGTTCGCGCAGGTCATCGATGTGTTGTGCCGCCAGCGTGTGGCGCAGGCCCAGCAGGCGGTACTCGCGCAGCTTTTCCTGCTGGTGCGAACGGGCCAGGGCCGCCAGCAGCCGGTCGCGCGGCGCATCGGCATAGGGGATCTCGACGTCCAGCATGCCAAGCACGATGCGTTGTTCGTTGTCGTGGTTCTTATTGAAGTAGCGCAGCAGCGTGATCATGGCGTCCAGCGTGCCTTGCAGTGGCTCATACCCTTCGCGCAGCATGGCTTGCACCGCCTTGTCCTGCTCGCGCCCGGTGGTGGCGCGCAGCAGCAGGCGGACCAGGCCGGCGTAGGCATTGACGTGGCGGTCGGTCAGGCCAGTGTCGGGCCAGGCCTTGATGCTGGCGGACATCTGCTTGACCTGGTCGCCATAGTTGAACGTCTGGCCGCCGGCCAGGGCGCCCAGCGCGCGCAGGTAGGTGGTGGCTGCGTGGTACAGGGCGATGAAATCGGGATAGGCATCATGGCGCTTGCGGTCGATCGCCTGTTCACGCTGGGCCGCCGCGGCGCTGAGATAGGGTTGCTCGCGCTGGTAGGTGTCGCGGAAGCGTTGGCTGAGATCGTTGAATCCCGACAGCTTGGGAGCATCGTCGGCCAGGGCGCGCACTTCTTGCAGGCGCGGATTGCTGGCGCAGGCCGCCAGTAGCAGGCATAACAGGATGCACAGATAGCGTTTCATGATCGGTCTCCTCGGGCGGCAGAGACCATCTTGCACCTCGGCGCAGGCGGCGCGTTTGCGCCAGCGCAAAGGTCAGGCGCGAAGGTGGGGCGCGAGCCAGGCCAGGCTGTCTTCGGTGCGCGTGCGCGGCAAGTATTCGCAACCGATCCAGCCCTGGTAACCGAGCTCGTCGAGCAGGCCGAACAGGAATGGATAGTTGATCTCGCCGGTCCCCGGTTCATGGCGGCCGGGCGTATCGGCCAACTGCATATGGCGGATGTTGGGCAGGCAAGCACGGATGGTGTTGGCCAGTTCGCCTTCCATGCGCTGCATGTGGTAGATGTCGTATTGCAGGAACAGGTTGGGGCGCGCCGCTTCGCCGATGATGTCGAGCGCCTGCCGGCTATGGTTCAGGAAGTAGCCGGGAATATCGAAACGGTTGATCGGCTCGATCAGCACTTCAATGCCGTGCGGCGCGAACTGGTCGGCGGCGTATTGCAAGGCGCGGATATACGCTTCGCGCGCACGCTCCGGCGCCAGGCCGCCGGGCAGGATGCCGGCCATGCAGTGCACGCGCGGCGTCCCCAGCTCCCGGGCGTATTCCAGCCCGAGGCCGACGCTGTCCTGGAATTCCTCGAAGCGGCGCGGATCGCAAGCCATGCCGCGTTCGCCTGCCAGCCAGTCGCCCGGCGGCAGGTTGTGCAGCGCCAGTTGCAGCTGGTGGCGCTGCAAGCGTTCAGCGATATCGTCGGAATCGAAGGCGTAAGGGAACAGGAATTCCACGCCCTTGAAACCTGCCGCATGCGCCAGCCCGAAGCGCTCGATGAACGGCGCTTCGGTAAACAGCATGGACAGGTTGGCGGCGAATTTAGGCATGCCGCAGATTATAAATGTCCACCCTGGGGTCAGGAAAGAAAGTGGACATTGTTCCGGAAATGTCCACTTCAGTTCCTGACCCCGAAGTGGACATTTAACGGGGAGGGCGGTTGCGTGGGGCGTTGGATGGGCGGGAACCGCTTGGGCTGCCGCCTGGGCGGGCGTCGCGGCGGATGCCTGCAGGGGCGGCACCACGCGGTGCTCCGCCGCTGCCGTTGGCGGCCACGCGTGGCTTGCCCTGGCCATTCTGGCTGCGGTTGCCGCCGCCATTGCCGTTACCGCCGCCGCCACCTTGGCGTGGCGGGCGATTCTGGTGACGGCCAACGCCGCTGCGCAGCTGGATCGGCTGTGCCTTGGCGTTCGGATCCGGTTCGAAACCTGGGATCACTTCGCGTGGCAGGGTTTGCTTGATCAGGCGTTCGATATCGCGCAGCATAGTATGCTCATCGACGCAGACCAGCGAGACTGCTTCGCCCTTGGCGCCGGCGCGGCCAGTGCGGCCAATGCGGTGCACATAATCTTCCGGCACGTTCGGCAGGTCGTAGTTGACCACGTGCGGCAGCTGGTCGATGTCGATGCCGCGCGCGGCGATATCGGTGGCGACCAGGCATTGCAGGGTGCCGTCCTTGAACTCGGCCAGGGCGCGGGTGCGCGCGGTCTGGCTCTTGTTGCCGTGGATCGCCATGGCTTTCACGCCATCGCGGCCCAGTTGTTCGACCAGCTTGTTGGCGCCGTGCTTGGTGCGGGTGAACACCAGCACCTGGGTCCAGGCGTGGGTGCGGATCAGGTGCGACAGCATCGGATGCTTCTTGTCGCGGTCGACCGGGTGAATCTTCTGCGAAATGATTTCAACGGTCGAATTGCGGCGCGCCACTTCGATGGTTTTCGGATTGTCCAGCAGGCCATCGGCCAGCGCCTTGATCTCGTCGGAGAAGGTGGCCGAGAACAGCAGGTTCTGGCGCTTTGGCGGCAGCGCGGCCAGCACTTTGCGGATGTCGCGGATGAAGCCCATGTCCAGCATGCGGTCGGCTTCGTCGAGGATCAGGATTTCGATCTTGTCGAGGTTGACGGTGCCCTGTCCCATGTGGTCCAGCAGGCGGCCCGGGGTAGCGACCAGGATGTCGACGCCATGCTTGAGCAGCTTGATCTGCGGGTTGATGCTGACGCCGCCAAAGATCACGGCCGAATTCAGGTTGGTGTACTTGCCGTAAGTCTTGACGCTTTCTTCCACCTGGGCGGCCAGTTCGCGGGTAGGTGTCAGGATCAGGGCGCGGATCGGGCGCGGCGACGAGTTGTTGGTCAGCTTGCTGCCAGCAGCGTCGGTGGATAGGCGATGCAGGACAGGCAGGGTGAAGCCGGCGGTCTTGCCGGTGCCAGTCTGGGCGCCTGCCAGCAGGTCGCCGCCATTCAATACTGCGGGAATGGCCTGGCTTTGAATCGGAGTGGGGGCTGTATAGCCGGTTTCGGCTACCGCGCGCACGATGGCATCTGACAAGCCGAGATCGGAGAAAGACATAGTGTGGTTATTATAGAAATTATGTGGAAATTATTGCCATACGGAAACGTCGGCCCTGTGCGGAGTATATCAGCAAGTGCTATTCGTTGACGCACGGCAATAAGAAAAGAGGCCCCGCAGGGCCTCTTGTGTGGCGATTTGAGGCTTGTTTTTACGCAAACTCTGCCAGGAGGCCAACCATCTGGCCGAACACTTTTGGCGAAGCGGCAATGATGTGGCCGGTATTCATGTAGTTGGATTCGCCGTTGAACTCGCCGGCGATGCCGCCCGCTTCGGTCACCAGCAGGGCGCCGGCCGCGATGTCCCAAGGCTTCAGGTTCTTTTCGTAATAACCATCGAGGCGGCCGCAGGCCACGTAGGCCAGGTCGAGGGCGGCGGAGCCGGCGCGGCGGATGCCGTGCGAGCGCTCGGCCATGATGGTGAACATCTTGGCGAATTCAGCGATGGCAGCCGGGCTGCCTGGCTTGTAGCCGGAAGCGAGCAGGGCGCCGCTGATCCGGTCGAGCTTGTTGACGCGGATGCGCTTTTCGTTGAGGTAAGCGCCAGCGCCCTTGGTAGCGGTGAACAGGTCGTTGTGCACCGGGTCGTAGACTACGGCCTGGGTCACCACGCCTTTTTGCTGCAGGGCGATGGAGATGCAGTACTGTGGGAAGCCGTGCATGAAGTTGGTGGTGCCGTCCAGTGGATCGATGATCCACACGTATTCGCTCTCGTCATTTACGGTGCCGGTGATGCCGGATTCTTCGGCGAAGATGGCATGGTCAGGGTAGGCTTTCAGCAGCACTTCGATGATTGCCTGTTCGGCGGCCTGGTCAACATCAGTGACGAAGTCATTGTGTTGTTTTTCAGTTACGTTCACGCGATCCAGATCGAAGGATGCGCGGTTGATCACAGCGGCGCCACGGCGCGCGGCCTTGATGGCCGTATTCAGCATTGGGTGCATACTAGCTTCCGTAAAATAGACATTGCCGCCCACGGAAACGCTTCGCGCATCCGGCAGCGGAAATGATGACAAGATTGAAAAAGAGCGGCGCGTTGTGCGGGCAGAGTAAAATGCGGCCCAACGCAGAATCCCGCTATTGTAAATGAAGCAGACCGAAACCGCATCCTCCGCCTTCCACCGCCTCCGGGTCGTCCTGGTTGAAACCAGCCGCCCGGGCAATATCGGGTCGGTGGCGCGCGCCATGAAAACCATGGGTTTTTCCGACCTGGTGCTGGTCAATCCGCGCTTCGACGGCGCTTGCGAGCATGAGGAGGCGGTGGCGTTT
>JBCNOX010000491.1:0-4381 GCA_039593645.1 Pseudoduganella sp. | reverse complement strand
CCAAGCTGCCGCCGGGCTATGAGATCAAGGTGAAGGGCGCCGCTTCCGACAGCAGCGCGGCGGAGGAGTCGATTGCCGCCAACCTGCCGCTGGCCGTGTTCATCATCTTCACCTTGCTGATGCTGCAGCTGCACAGCTTCTCGCGGGCGCTGCTGGTGTTCCTGACCGGGCCGCTGGGCGTGGCCGGGGCGGCGATGGCGCTGCTGGTGATGGGGCGTCCGCTGGGCTTTGTGGCCAACCTGGGCATCATTGCGCTGTTCGGCATGATTATCCGTAATTCGGTGATTCTGGTGGACCAGATCGAACAGGATATCAAGGCCGGCGTGCCGGCCTGGGATGCGATTGTTGAGTCGGCTGTGCGGCGTTGCCGGCCGATTATCCTGACGGCGGCGGCAGCGGCGCTGGCGATGATTCCGTTGTCGCGCTCGGTGTTCTGGGGGCCGATGGCGGTGGCGATCATGGGCGGCTTGATTCTGGCGACCGCGCTGACGCTGCTGTTCTTGCCTGCTTTGTATGCAGCCTGGTTCCGGGTGCCAAAACCAAACCGCTAAACCGGTGTCAGACCCGCAGGGTCTGACACCTGGGTTGCCGGTTTTGCCCAAATGTTGCGCATAACGCAAAAAACCACTACCGCACTCCAGAAACACCGTATAGAATGCCGGGTTGAAGTTGAAAGCCCCGGGCGACCCTGTTTTCACTTAATGGTCGCCCTTTGCTTTTGTGCAAATATGCCGCGAGGATGGCGAAATTGGTAGACGCACCAGGTTTAGGTCCTGACGCCAGCAATGGTGTGGGGGTTCGAGTCCCCCTCCTCGCACCATAAGTACACTTAAATTTTTATTGGACGATTTTTACAATGGCCACTGCAGTTGAAACCCTGGGCAAACTCGAACGCCGCATGACGATTTCCTTCCCACTGTCGGACGTGCGTTCCGAAGTGGAAAAGCGCCTGAAAGTGCAGGCTCGCTCCGCACGTGCTCCTGGCTTCCGTCCAGGTAAAGTGCCAATGAAGATGGTTGCCGCACAATACGGCTACCAGATCGAAACCGAAGTGCTGAACGACAAAGTCGGCCGCGCTTTCAACGACGCTGCCAACGAAAACCAGCTGCGCGTTGCCGGTTTCCCACGCATCGAGCCAAAACAAGACGCTCCGGAAGGCCAGCTGTCCTTTGACGCTACCTTCGAAGTGTATCCAGAAGTGGAAGTCGGCGATCTGACCAAGGTTGAGATCGAAACCGTCAAGTCCAGCGTGACCGACGTAGAAATCGACAAGACCATCGAAATCCTGCGCAAACAGCGCGTGCACTTCCACGTGAAGGGCGAGAAGGGCGAGCACGGCGACGGCGGCGAAGCTGTCGCGGCCAACGGCGACCGCGTGACCGTGGACTTCGTCGGCAAGATCGACGGCGTTGAGTTCCCAGGCGGTAAAGCGGAAGGCTATCCGTTCGTACTGGGCGAAGGCCGCATGCTGCCAGAATTCGAAGCCGCTACCGTTGGCCTGAAGGTCGGCGAGTCCAAGACCTTCCCGCTGTCGTTCCCAGAGGACTACCATGGCAAGGACGTGGCTGGCAAAACCGCCGAGTTCACCATCACCCTGAAGAACCTGGAATGGGCGCACCTGCCGGAAGTTGACGCTGAATTCGCCAAGTCCCTGGGCGTGGCTGACGGCGACCTGGCCAAGATGCGCGAAGACATCAAAGTGAACCTGGAGCGCGAAGTTGCCGGCCGTGTCAAGGCGCGCAACAAGGAAGCCGTGATGGACACCCTGGTGAAGACCGCCACCCTGGACGTGCCACAGTCGCTGATCGCACAAGACACCGAGCGCCTGGCTGAAATGACCCGCCAGGACATGGCTCAGCGCGGCATGAACGTAAAAGATGTACCATTCCCTCCAGAGCTGTTCAAGGACAAAGCCGAGCGTCGCGTACGCCTGGGCCTGATCCTGTCCAAGCTGGTGGGCGACCAGAACCTGCAGGCTACCCCTGAGCAGGTGAAGGCACAGATCGAAGACTTCGCACAAAGCTACGAAGATCCACGCGAAGTGCTGAAGTACTACTACTCCGATCGCCGCCGCCTGGCTGAAGTCGAAGCTCTTGTATTGGAAGAAAACGTCGTTACTTACGTCCTGGGCCTGTGCAAGAACGTCTCGAAAGAAATTCCTTTCGACGAACTCATGGGAAGCGTACAAGCTTAATAGCTTGATATCATTCGACGCCGGCCCCGAGCCGGCGTTGTTTTCAAAGGAATTGGAATGAATCGTAATCCCGCACTCGATACGGAAATGCTCGGCCTGGTGCCGATGGTGATCGAACAAAGCGGCCGCGGTGAGCGCTCGTACGATATCTACTCGCGCCTGCTGAAGGAACGCGTGATCTTCTTGGTCGGTCCGGTCAATGACCAGATGGCCAACCTGATCGTGGCACAGCTGCTGTTCCTGGAAAGCGAAAATCCCGACAAGGACATCTCGCTGTACATCAATTCCCCAGGCGGTTCCGTTTCCGCGGGCCTGGCGATCTACGACACCATGCAGTTCATCAAGCCAGATGTGTCGACCCTGTGCACCGGCATGGCCGCCTCGATGGGCGCTTTCCTGCTGGCTGCGGGCGCCAAGGGCAAGCGTTTCTCGCTGCCGAACAGCCGCATCATGATCCACCAGCCGTCCGGTGGCTCGCAAGGCATGGCGTCCGATATCGAAATCCAGGCGAAAGAGATCCTCTACCTGCGCCACCGCCTGAACAGCATCATGGCTGAGCGCACCGGTCAGTCGATCGAGCAGATCGCCAAGGATACCGACCGTGACCGCTTCATGTCTTCGGATGAAGCAGCGGAATATGGCCTGATCGACAAAGTCTTGACCAGCCGCGCATAAGCGTCCTTGCAAGTCGACGCCCGGACGCTACAACGTTCGGGCGTTTTGCTTTTATTTCGGGTAGCATGTGGTTGTGCGCAGGATTTCTTGCTTGTGCGCACGGCAAATTTGCACCAAAACTAAAGATTAGTCCCATGTCAGAGAAAAAATCCTCCAGCGGTGAAAAACTCCTTTACTGCTCGTTCTGCGGCAAAAGCCAGCACGAGGTGAAGAAGCTGATTGCCGGCCCGTCCGTCTTCATCTGCGATGAATGCATTGACCTGTGCAATGACATCATCCGCGACGAGACGTCCAGCATCGAATCTGTCACGGGCGCGAAATCGGACCTGCCAACCCCGCAGGAAATCACCGATCTGCTGAACCAGTACGTGATCGGCCAGACCACTGCCAAGCGCATCCTGTCCGTGGCCGTGTACAACCATTACAAGCGCCTGAAGCACCTGGGCAAGAAGGACGACGTCGAACTGGCCAAGTCCAACATCCTGCTGGTGGGCCCGACCGGCTCCGGCAAGACCTTGCTGGCCCAGACCCTGGCGCGCATGCTGAATGTGCCGTTCGTGATCGCCGACGCGACCACCCTGACCGAAGCCGGTTACGTGGGCGAAGACGTGGAAAACATCATCCAGAAGCTGCTGCAGAGCTGCAACTACGATGTGGAGAAGGCACAGCGCGGCATCGTCTACATTGACGAGATCGACAAGATTTCCCGCAAGTCGGACAACCCGTCGATCACCCGCGACGTATCGGGCGAGGGCGTGCAGCAGGCGCTGCTGAAGCTGATCGAGGGCACCATGGCTTCCGTGCCTCCGCAAGGCGGCCGCAAGCACCCGAACCAGGACTTCGTGCAGATCGACACCACCAACATCATGTTCATCTGCGGTGGCGCGTTTGACGGCCTGGCCAAGATCATCTCCAACCGTTCCGAAAAGTCCGGCATCGGCTTTGCGGCGGAAGTGAAGAGCAAGGAACAGCGTTCGAATAGCGACCTGATGATGGAAGCCGAGCCGGAAGACCTGATCAAGTTCGGCCTGATCCCCGAACTGGTAGGCCGCCTGCCGGTGGTGGCAACCCTGGCCGAGCTGACCGAGGAAGCGCTGATCGAAATCCTGGTCGAACCGAAGAACGCGCTGGTCAAGCAATACTCGAAACTGTTGGAAATGGAAGGCGCCGAACTGGAAATCCGTCCTGCCGCGCTGCACGCCATTGCCCGCAAGGCACTGGCCCGCAAGACCGGCGCCCGCGGCCTGCGTTCCATCCTGGAACACGCGTTGCTGGATATTATGTTCGACCTGCCAAACCAACAGAACGTCACCAAAGTCGTAATCGATGAAAATACGATCACCAGTGGCGCAAAACCCCTCCTGATTTACCAGGAATCCCCAAAGGCAGCAGGGGAAAACTAAATAGGGTTTTGAATCCCTGAGGCAAGGCGTTACAATCGGTCTCAATAACCAAAACGCCGGCTTCAGTCGAAAAGCCACTCGCGATCACCCGTCGCGCGTGGCTTTTTTT
>JBCNOX010000490.1:0-4388 GCA_039593645.1 Pseudoduganella sp. | reverse complement strand
CGGGATCGCCGCCGTGCAGCCAGTCCTTGTCGGCCAGGTTCGGGAAGCCTTTGTTGCCGCGTGCATCGGAACCGTGGCACTGCGCGCAGTAGGTCAGGAACAGGCGCTCGCCGATGGCGTGGGCCTGTGGGTCTGCCGCTACTGCCTTCAGGTCCTGGTTCTTGTACTTGTCGAACAGCGGACCGTATTCCTTCTCGGCCTTGGCCAGTTCTTCCTGGTGCTCCTTGACGGAAGTCCAGCCCAGCGAGCCTTTATAGCTGCCCAGGCCAGGATACAGCCACAGGTAGCCGATGGCGAAGGCAATGGTCAGGTAGAACAGCCACATCCACCAACGCGGCATCGGCGTATTCAGTTCGGTCAGGTCTTCGTCCCAGATATGGCCGGTGGTGCCGACTTTACCGTCCACCGATTTCAGGGCCGAACCTTTAACGGAGGACTGTGACCACAGCAGCACGCCGCAGCCGACGATGCCGATGACGGTCAGGACGATAACGTACAGGTTCCAGAATTCGCTGGTGAAATCAGCCATGGTCCTTCTCCTCGTCTGCGAAAGGCAGCTTGGCTGCTTCTTCCCAGTTGCCGCGCTGGGCCCACCATACGATGCCGAGGAAGGTGAGGAAGGAAATCACCGTCATCACATTGCTCGCATTGCCAAAAAAGTTTTCCATTTCAGTTCCTCGTCTTGATCAGGGTGCCCAGGCCTTGCAGGTAAGCTACCAGCGCATCCTCTTCCGTCTTGTTGGCCAGTTCGGCCGGTGCGGCGGCGATTTCCTCTTCCGTGTACGGGTCGCCCATGCGCTTCAGTGCGCGCATCTTCGGCACCACGTCTTCCGGCTTCAGCTTGGTCTGCGCCAGCCACGGATAGTTGGGCATGTTCGATTCCGGTACCACGTCGCGCGGGTTGTTCAGGTGGGTGCGGTGCCACTCGTCGGAGTAGCGGCCGCCAACGCGCGCCAGGTCGGGGCCGGTGCGCTTGGAGCCCCACTGGAACGGGCGGTCGTACACGAACTCGCCCGCCACCGAATAGTGGCCGTAACGCTCGGTCTCGGCGCGGAACGGACGCACCATCTGCGAGTGGCAGGTGTAGCAGCCTTCGCGCACATAGATGTCGCGGCCGGTCAGGCGCAACGCGGAATAAGGCTTCAGGCCCGCCACCGGTTCCGTGGTCGACTTCTGGAAGAACAGCGGGATGATTTCCACCGCGCCGCCCACCGATACCACCAGCGTGACCAGCGCGATCAGCAGCCAGGGGTTCTTCTCAATCCATTCATGGGAAAATTTCATCATTTGCTCCGATATGCTGCATTACGCCGCGAGGCCAAGTTCAGGGATCCGTGCACGCGCGGTTTCGCGGCCCTTCAGGGTCATCCAGGCGTTGTAGGCCATGATGCACATGCCTGCCAGGTACAGGGTGCCGCCGATGAAGCGCACCACGTAGTACGGGTAGGTAGCCTTGACGCTCTCCACGAAGGTGTAGGTCAGGGTGCCGTCGGCATTGACTGCGCGCCACATCAGGCCTTGCATCACGCCGGCGATCCACATCGCGGCGATGTACAGCACGACGCCAATGGTGGCGACCCAGAAGTGCAGGTCGATCAGCTTGGTGCTGTACATTTTGGTCTGGCCGGCCATGCGCGGGATCAGGTAATAGATCGAACCCATGGTGATGAAGCCCACCCAGCCCAGCGCGCCGCCGTGAACGTGTGCGATACCCCAGTCGGTGTAGTGCGACAGCGCGTTGACGGTTTTGATCGACATCATCGGGCCTTCGAAAGTGGCCATGCCGTAGAAGGACAGGGATACGATCATCAGCTTCAGGATCGGGTCGGTGCGCAGCTTGTGCCATGCGCCGGACAGGGTCATGATGCCGTTGATCATGCCGCCCCAGCTTGGCGCCAGCAGGATCAGGGAGAACACCATGCCCAGCGACTGCGCCCAGTCAGGCAGCGCGGTGTATTGCAGGTGGTGCGGACCGGCCCACATGTAGGTGAAGATCAGCGCCCAGAAGTGCACGATCGACAGCTTGTAGGAATACACAGGACGCTCGGCCTGCTTCGGAATGAAGTAGTACACCATGCCCAGGTAGCCTGCGGTCAGGATGAAGCCCACCGCATTGTGACCGTACCACCACTGGATCATCGCGTCCTGCACGCCGGTGTACATGGAGTAGGACTTGAACAGCGAAGCCGGCATCGACATCGAGTTCACCACGTGCAGCAGGGTCACCGCCAGGATGTAGCCGCCGAAGAACCAGTTGGCGACGTAAATGTGCTTGACCTTGCGCTTGACGATGGTGCCGAAGAAGACCACCGCGTAGGAAACCCACACCAGGGCGATCAGGATCGAGATCGGCCACTCCAGTTCAGCGTATTCCTTGCCGCGGGTGAGGCCCATTGGCAGGGTAACCACGGCGGCCAGGATCACGGCTTGCCAGCCCCAGAAGGTGAATGCTGCCAGCTTGTCGGAGAACAGACGGACCTGGCAAGTGCGCTGCACCACGTAGTACGAAGTGGCGAACAGGCCGCTGATGCCAAAGGCGAAAATCACTGCATTGGTGTGCAGGGGACGCAGGCGACCGTAGGTCAGCCAGGGAATGTCCAGGTTCAGGGCGGGCCAGGCAAGTTGGGCGGCAATGATGACGCCGACCAGCATGCCCACAACGCCCCATAATATGGTGGCGATCGCGAATTGCTTCACGACCTTGTAGTTGTAGTCCAGTGATTGATCCACTTTGATTCTCCAGGCAGACACTTTGATGAGGTATGTCAAAGGTTACCGAGGAGCACTTCAAAAAAACATGACGTGGATCAAATCCGGTCGTTGTCCTGTAAAACCCGCAGTGCCGGGCCTTGCAGATCGTCAAATTGGCCGTCGTCCGAGGCCTTGAAAAACAACCACAACGCGCCGAAAACCAGGCCCACGCTGATGGGTATGAGCAGGTAGAGCGATTCCATTTTTCTGATTCCTTTGCTATGCCCTGCGCAGGCGCAGGGCGTTCAGGACCACGATGGCGGAGCTGGCAGCCATGCCGACGCCGGACAGCCATGGATTGAGCATCCCGAAGGCCGCTGCCGGAATGGCAACAATGTTGTACAGGGTGGCCCAGGCCAGGTTCTGGCGGATCACCCGCATGGTCTTTCCCGCGCTGCGCGCGGTTTCAGTGAGCAGCGGCAGGCGGGCATCGAGCAGCACGCAGTCTGCATTCACTTGTGCCAGGGTCGCACCGCTGCCCATTGCGAAAGAGACATCGGCGGCGCTCAGCACGGCGGCGTCGTTGATCCCGTCGCCGACCATCGCCACGATTGCGCCGCGCGCCTGAAGTTCCTGGACGTAGGCGAGCTTTTCGTCCGGCAGGCAGTCGCCAATCGCTTCGCTGATTCCCAGCTGAGCTGCCACGCTGTCAGCCAGCGCCTGCTGGTCGCCGCTGAGCAGCACCACTTCTTTGCCGAGCCGCTGGAAATTCTCAACCGTACGCCGCGCTTCCGGCTGCAGCGCATCAGAAATCAAGAATCGCCCCAGCCAGCGCCCCTGCATGCCCAGCCAGACAGTCGTCATTGGCGCGCTTTCGGCTGTGCCCCCGCCTAGTGGCGGCGCCGGGCTGCCCGCGATGCCAGCGACGTAAGCCGCAGTGCCCAGGCGATAGCGAACGCCGTTGACCGTGCCTTCCATGCCCTGCCCCGGCAACTCCTGCATGCCGGTGGCGCCAGCCGCGCCAGCGCCATGTGCGTCGGCAGCGCTGCTGATAGCGCGCGCAATCGGATGCGCGCTGCCAGCTTCAAGCGCCGCTGCCACGCGCAGGATGCCGGTGATCCGCGCACCGTCGATCCCGTCGATATTCTGCACAGTCGGCCGGCCTTCGGTCAGCGTGCCAGTTTTGTCGAACACGATATGCGTGGCGCGGTGCAGTGTTTCCAGGACATGCGGCTGTACGATCAGTGCCCCTTTGCCAAGCAGGCGGTCGGTCGCGGCAGCGAGCGCGGAAGGAGTCGCCAGCGACAGGGCGCATGGGCAAGACACCACCAGCACTGCAATCGCCACCGGCCACGCGCGCGCCGCGTCATGCCAGGTCCAGAAACCGAAGCTGGCCGCCGCAAACAGCAGCAGCGCGGCGACGAACCAGGATGCAGTGCGGTCCGCCCACTGCGCTATCTGCGGCTTGGCGCTGCCTGCGCGTTCGATCAGCTTGAGCAAGCCAGCCAGCGTGCTTTCGCGCGCCGGCTTCTCGACGCGCAGCACGACCGCGCTGCCGGCGTTGACAGCGCCGCCAGGAATCGCATCGCCGGCAGCCTTGCGTTGTGGTGCGCTCTCGCCGGTCAACAGCGACAGGTCGACGGTTGTGCTGCCTTCCACCACCACGCAATCGGCTGCAACGGCCTCGCCGCCTTTGA
>JBCNOX010000049.1:0-16748 GCA_039593645.1 Pseudoduganella sp. | reverse complement strand
GTTCTCGGTGGTTTCTTCCTCGACCTCGGCGTACCAGTCGTCGACCGCCACCATATCGTAGCGGTACTTCGGCGATTTCTCGACGCGCCAGCCGGCGGCCAGCAGCTCATCGATGCCGGACTCGGCAAAGCGGATCCAGTCCGCCTGGTTGGCCAGCAGCAGGCCGCCGCGCACGCTCGACAGCGGCAGGGCAGTCGGCTTGCGGAAACCAAGCAGGGTCAGGGTTTCCAGCGCAGCCGCTTCGGCCGCCTCGTCGCGCTGGATGATCTCGGTGACTTCGCCGCGCTGGCGCACCACGCGCTGCGACGGATCGAAGGACACGCGTTCGCCGTCATAGTCATACGACAGCACGGCATAGTCGTTCCAGCGCTGTAATGTGCCATCGGCCAGTTGGGCCGAATCGAGTACCAGGATCGGGCGCGGCTTGACGTCGGTGCGCACCCGCTGCGGCAGCGGCTGGGGCAGCGGCATCAGCTGCTGCAGGCCGTGCGCCAGCAGCAGTTGCGACACACGCATCTTGTCGTTCGGCATCAACAGCGGCGCCTGCGCCACCAGCGCTTGCAGGTCAGCCAATGGAATGGTGGTGCCGCCCTGGTTCAGCTGCAGCACGCCAGTCGAAAGGTTGTCGATATACCACGGCGGTTCGGTCGGCAACATGTAGTCGATCTGGTCGGCGCCATGGTGCTTGGCGCCTTCCGGCACGTCGACTTGCCAGCCGAGGCGCAGGCCCTTGCCTTCTTCGCGCCAGGCCAGGCTGGCGTTGCGCTTGTCGCCGGCCTTCATCGGATACACCAGGCCATTGCCGACGTCGGACCAGGAATTGGCCCACAGCAGCTTGTCCTGCTCGGACAGCATTTGCAGCAAGGCCGCGCCAATCTTGCCGCGCGGTTCGGTCGCGCTGCCGGTCTGGGAATTGGGCCCGCTGCGCATGGCCACGAAGAAGCGCACCAGGTCTTCATCGCCCGGCGCCAGGAAGGCCGGCGGGGCTGAGAGCAGGGAAAACACTTCGCTGACCGGGGTGGCCGCCGCCACGTCGCCGTTCGGCTTCAGCCGCGCCTTGTAGAGGCAGAGCGCGACATGGCGCCCGCCGCTGGTCGGCGCCAGCACGTAAATCAATTTGTAGTTGGTCTGTTTCGGGTCGATTTCGACCGGGGCCAGTTTTGGCTTGGGATGCGCGGCTGCATCCACCCTCTGCAACCACGTCGCCACAGCATAGGGAAGCTGGTTGGGCGGAGCGGCTGGGGCAGGGGCCGGTGCGACTGGAGTTTCGCGGGCTTCGTCGCGGGTAATATCCATTGGGCGCATTCTTTTAAATCAGCGGTTCAAAAACAGCAACATGCAATATTATCCGCCTTCCACGTTTTCGTGTTTGTGAAAATCCTAACTTAGTGCAACTAGAAGTTAGACGGACAACATTAACTAATTAATAATAATCTATTCCGACGCCCGTTGGCCATGCGGGCGTTGTATGATTTCGGCCTTCTACGTTTGGAAACACCGCAATGCTGCCTTCTATCGAACAACGCCTCGCCCTTGAACTGGCCGCCAAACCGGCCCAGGTCGCCGCCGCCATCGCCCTGCTGGACGAAGGCGCCACCGTCCCGTTTATCGCCCGTTACCGTAAGGAAGCAACCGGCGGCCTGGACGACACCCAGCTGCGCAATCTCGAAGAGCGCCTGCGCTACCTGCGCGAGCTGGAGGACCGCCGCGAAGCGATCGTCAACTCGATTACCGAGCAGGGCAAGATGACGCCGGAGCTGCTAGATGCGGTCATGCACGCAGAGGACAAGACCCGGCTGGAAGACCTTTACCTGCCTTACAAGCAAAAACGCCGCACCAAGGCCCAGATCGCTATCGAAGCCGGGCTGGCCCCGCTGGCCGACGCCCTGCTGGCCGATCCGACTCTGAACCCGGAAGAACAGGCCGCCGGCTACCTGCGCGAAGCCTTCGAGACCGCCGACGGCAAGAACCCGGGCGTGGCCGACGCCAAAGCCGCCCTGGACGGCGCCCGCCAGATCCTGATGGAACGCTTCGCGGAAGACGCCACCCTGCTGCAATCGCTGCGCGAATATGTGCAAGAGCATGGCGTAGTTGAATCGAAAGTTGTTGAGGGAAAGCAAGAAGAGGGCGAAAAATTCGCCGATTACTTCGATTATTCCGAGCCGCTGGCCGCCGTCCCGTCGCACCGCGCCCTGGCGCTGTTGCGCGGACGCCGCGAAGGCATGCTGGACGTCACCCTGCGCCTCGACTCGGAAGAGGAAAAACCGAAGTGGGACGCGCCGCATAACCCATGCGAAAGCCGCATTTCGGCCCGTTTCGGCATCAAGCAAGCCGGCCGCCCGGCCGACAAATGGCTGGCCGACACCGTACGCTGGACCTGGCGCGTGAAATCGTTCATGCACCTGGAAACCGAACTGATGGGCGCCCTGCGCGAAAAAGCCGAGCTGGACGCCATCAACGTCTTCGCCACCAACCTGAAAGCCCTGCTGCTGGCAGCGCCGGCCGGCCCGCGCGCCACCATGGGCCTCGACCCTGGCCTGCGCACCGGTGTGAAGGTTGCCGTGGTCGACGCCACCGGCAAGGTTGTGGATACCGCCACCATTTATCCACACCAGCCGCGCAATGACTGGCACGGCGCGCTGCACACCCTGTCGCAACTGGCCGCCAAGCACGGCGTGCAGCTGATTTCGATCGGCAACGGCACCGCTTCGCGCGAAACGGACAAGCTGGCGCAGGACCTGATCAAGCAGAATCCTGAGCTGAAGCTGACCAAGATCGTGGTGTCGGAAGCCGGCGCCTCGGTGTACTCGGCGTCCGAGTACGCTTCGCGCGAATTGCCGGAGCTGGACGTATCGCTGCGCGGCGCCGTGTCGATCGCGCGCCGCCTGCAAGACCCGCTGGCGGAGCTGGTGAAGATCGATCCGAAGTCGATCGGCGTCGGCCAATACCAGCACGACGTATCGCAAACCCAGCTGGCGCGCTCGCTGGACGCCGTGGTCGAGGATTGCGTCAACGCGGTTGGCGTGGACGTGAATACCGCCTCCGCGCCGCTGCTGGCGCGCGTGTCCGGCCTGTCCGCCAGCGTGGCGCAGAGCATCGTCACCTACCGCGACATGAAGGGCGCTTTCGCCTCGCGCGCCGCGCTGAAGAACGTGCCGCGCCTGGGCGACAAGACCTTCGAGCAAGCGGCCGGCTTCCTGCGCGTGATGGGCGGCGAGAACCCGCTCGACGCATCGGCAGTGCACCCTGAATCCTACCCGGTGGTCGAGAAGATCCTGGCCGACATACAGAAGGACGTACGCGGCGTAATCGGCGAAAGCAAGCTGCTGAAGTCCCTGTCGCCGGCCAAGTACGCCGACGAGAAGTTCGGCGTGCCGACCGTGACCGACATCATCAAGGAACTGGAAAAGCCGGGCCGCGACCCGCGTCCTGAATTCACCACCGCCACCTTCAAGGAAGGCGTGGAGGAAATTAGCGACCTGCGCCCTGACATGATCCTGGAAGGCGTGGTGACCAACGTGGCCGCCTTTGGCGCTTTCGTCGACATCGGCGTGCACCAGGACGGCCTGGTGCACATCTCCGCCCTGTCGAACACCTTCGTCAAAGACCCGCACACGGTGGTGAAAGCCGGCCAGGTGGTGAAAGTGAAGGTGCTGGAAGTGGACGTAAAGCGCAAGCGCATCGCCCTGACCATGCGCCTGTCCGACAGCGCACCGGTCGCCGGCGCGCGCCCTGAGCAGCGCGGCGACCGCAACGACCGCCGCGCCATGGGCCAGCAGCAGAAGCAGCAATCGCGCGAGCCACAAGTGCAGGGCTCGATGGCCGCCGCCTTCGCCAAACTGCGCGGCTAAGCCTTAATTCGGGGTCATAATTCGGGGTCAGGTCTGTCATTTGGACAGACAGCGCTACCGTTTGATCTATCTCAATACGCAAAAAGCGGCTAAATCGGGTATTGAGATAGATCAAATGATGGCGCTAGCTGTCCGAATGACAGACCTGACCCCGAATTTTGCCCCACGAATTTTGCCCCATCTGGCGAATGGCCGATTCGCGGTAAAATGGCGGGATCCCAATCCTTAGCAGCGAGAATGCAATGAGCGACGTACAAACCTGGATCAAAGAAACCGTGACCAACACCCCTGTCGTGCTGTTCATGAAGGGCACCGCCCAGTTCCCACAGTGTGGCTTCTCCGGCCGCGCCATCCAGATCCTGAAAGCTTGCGGCGTTGAGAACATCGCCACCGTCAACGTGCTGGACGATCCGGAAGTGCGCCAGGGTATCAAGGAATACTCGAACTGGCCAACCATCCCGCAGCTGTACGTGCGCGGCGAGTTCATCGGCGGCTCCGACATCATGTCCGAGATGTATGAATCCGGCGAACTGAAGGCCCTGCTGGACAACAATGGCTGATCGCCCGCAGCGGCTGGTCATTGCCATCACCGGCGCCACCGGCGCCGTGTATGGCGTGCGGCTGCTGCAGCACTTGAAACAAGTGTCCCGCCCGGATGGCCGTCCCGTGGAGACCCACCTGGTCATTTCCGACGCCGCGGTCCTCACCCTCCACCAGGAAACCGGCCTGCAGCGCAAGGAAGTCGAAGCGCTGGCCCATGTCGTCCATAAGCAGAACAATATCGGCGCGTCCATTGCCAGCGGCTCGTTCCAGGCCGACGGGATGGTGATCGCTCCCTGTTCGATGAAAACCCTGGCTTCCGTCGCGCACGGCCTGTCGGACAACCTGATTGCCCGCGCCGCCGACGTCATGCTGAAGGAGCGCCGCCGCCTGATACTGATGGTGCGCGAGACGCCTTTCAACCTGGCCCATTTACGCAATATGACCGCCGTGACCGAAATGGGCGGCATTATCTTTCCGCCATTGCCGAGCTTTTACCACCAGCCGAAAACCATCGATGAAATGGTGGACCACACAGTGGCCCGCGTCATCGACTTATTCGGCATATGTCACAATCTGGCACCTCGCTGGAATGGCATGAACCCTTGAAAACATGCGCCTTTACGGGCCGATGTATCAGTCTTGTTACAAAGTGGTATGGTAGTTTGTGACATGGCAGGACACCATGTTGGCAGTATCAAAAACATCATTTTGACACTTCGGGGAGGCGCGCCGGGAGCCGGCGCGCTAAGTGAAACACGGATGCAACCTTGAATGCAATTTGACCTGTTTTGCGCAGGACAAATGGTGTCGTTCTGTTACTTTTGGTAGTTGACCCTCACCAGCATGCGAATAAATTCGCGCGCAATCTGCTTGTGATGGTCGTCCAGCCGTTGCAAATCGGCGATCAATTTGACGTCGGCCGATTCGAAGCGGGCCAGGTTGCTACCGTTCGTGTCGCCATTATGGTGCTCGATTTCGGCACCGCCAAAGCGCAGCCATTCAGCAGGAACGCCCAGCCACTGCGCAATCATGCGCAGCTTCTCCTGGGTCGGAATTGCCTCTCCAACCAGCCATTTTCGGGCTGCGTGGACCGTAATCGGCCTGCCCTCAAACCTGATGTTGAACTCCCTCGCCAGCCGGGTTGGGCTGTCCGGAGAGTAGTGGGCATTTTTCAAAGCCTGCTGAAGTCGCTGGCTAAAGCTTTCACGTTCGTTTGAAGAATTCATAGTTGCACTATTTCATGTCACAACATGAATGTCAGTCTCTAGAATTATCAGACCAATTGTGACAATTGTAGATAACAACAATTAACAATTGGCGCTACAGACTGTCCGATTTCCCGCTCTGCTACCCCGAATTTCTTTTGGTGAAAATGGTGAAAATTAGCAGAATCAACTTGTCAGGACGACAAGCAATCGGTTACAACTTTAGAAATAAAGTTGTCTGGCGACTACAAGCCTAGGGGCTGTCTTGGTTGTCGACCGGTCGGCTGGTATTAAAGACCGTCGGTAACTTTATGCGCCTTTATAAATTTCATAATGCCGCCATTCCCGGTATCCCGGCGCACGATACCATCTCGCCACAGTTTGTGGAGATGGGCCAGCGCTTCGCCCAGCGCGAAGCTGAGCTGGTGGGCGTCAAGTGGCCGGCGAAACATGATTGGTACGATCTCAGCCGCAGAACGCGGCTGGGCGGTGCAGGCATCCAGCACCTCAGCCAGGCGCGCTTCGTGATGATCGCGCAATTGTTGGATGCGGGTGTGCAGGCCGCGGAACGGCCGGCCGTGCGAAGGCAGCACCAGCACATCCTCCGGCAGGCTGGCGAATCGCCCGAGCGAATCGAGGTATTGCTGCAACGGATTGCCATCCGGCTCGACGGCAAATACCGAAACATTGGTGGAGATGCGCGGCAAGACCATGTCGCCGGAAATCAGTACATTGCTTTGTTCGCAGTAGAGGGCAGCGTGCTCGGGTGAGTGGCCGAAACCCGTGATCACGCGCCAGGTGCGCTCGCCAGCCGCGAACACCTGACCGTCCTGCAGGCGAACATAGGAAGCCGGCACCGAAGGCACCAGCGAGGGGTAGTAGCTTTTGCGCGAACGCATTTTCTCGAGCATCTCGGGGTCGACCAGGCCGTGGCGTTCGAAGTGGGGTACCGCCGATGGGCCATCGACGCCCGGCAGGGCCGCCGCCATCATGCGCGCGAAGGCGTACTCGCCGGTCGTCATCCAGAGCTGGATGCCAAAGCGCTGGCACAGCCAATCTGCCAGCCCGACATGGTCCGGGTGACAGTGAGTGGCTACTACGCGCTGCAAGGGCTGGCCAGCCAGCGGCCCGGCCAGCACGGCGTTCCAGGCCTCCTTGCTGGCATCCAGGGCCACGCCGCAGTCGACCGCACTCCAGCCGCCTTCCTCGCGCAACAGCCACAGGTTGATGTGGTCGAGGGCGAACGGCAGCGGCAGCCGCATCCAGGCCACGCCAGGCGCGACTTCGAGCACCGTGCCGCTGGCCGGCAGGGTGTCGCCAAATGGATAGTCAAGCTGGGATTCGAGCGGGTTCATGGCGTACAATAGATTGACGTTACGTAAACGGAAGATCCATTGTAAGCCATGCCGACCTACACCATCACCGAACTGGCACGCGAGTTCGATATCACCCCGCGCGCCATCCGTTTTTATGAAGACCAGGGCCTGCTGAGCCCATCGCGCGAAGGCGCTGGCGGCCGCAACCGTGTCTACACGCCGCGCGACCGCACCCGCCTCAAGCTGACCCTGCGCGGCAAGCGCATCGGCCTGTCGCTGAGCGAGATCAAGAGCCTGGTTGACATGTATGAGTCGCCGAAAGACACCGAGGCCCAGATGAATCGCTTCCTGGGCGTGCTGGCGCAGCACCGCGAGACGCTGGAACAACAGCGCGAAGACATCGAAATGTCCCTGCAAGAGATTGCCACCCACGAGGAAGAATGCAAGCGCCTGCTGGCTGCACTTGCCGAGAAGCAAACTACTGCTGGTTGAGTTGACGTTTACGTTAACGTAAGTCAGGCGTATCATTTGCGCTTCAAACCCCAACACCAATAGAGGAAGACATGCTCCATCTCCCAGGCCTGACCTTTGATCACGGCGAAGACATCGCCGCCCTGCGCGAAGCGGTACAGCAGTTTGCCGCCGCCGAAATCGCCCCGCGCGCCGCTGAAATCGACCGCACCGACCAGTTCCCGATGGACCTGTGGAAGAAAATGGGCGAACTGGGCCTGCTGGGCATCACCGTCGGCGAAGAATACGGCGGTTCGAACATGGGCTACCTGGCCCACATCATCGCGATGGAAGAGATTTCCCGCGCTTCCGCGTCGGTCGGCCTGTCCTACGGCGCGCACTCCAACCTGTGCGTCAACCAGATCAAGCGCAACGGCACCGAAGAACAGAAGAAGAAGTACCTGCCGAAGCTGATCTCGGGCGAGCACGTGGGTGCCCTCGCCATGTCCGAGCCGAACGCCGGTTCCGACGTGGTGTCGATGAAATTGCGCGCCGACTTCAAGGGCGACCGCTGGGTACTGAACGGCACCAAGATGTGGATCACCAACGGCCCCGACGCCGACACCCTGGTGGTGTACGCCAAGAACGACCTGGAAGCCGGCCCGCGCGGCATGACCGCTTTCCTGATCGAGAAGGGTTTCAAGGGCTTCTCCGTCGCCCAGAAGCTGGACAAGCTGGGCATGCGCGGCTCCCACACCGGCGAGCTGGTATTCGAAGACTGCGAAGTGCCGGCCGAGAACGTGCTGGGCGGCCTGGGCAAGGGCGTCAACGTGCTGATGTCCGGCCTGGACTTCGAGCGCACCGTGCTGTCCGGCGGCCCGCTGGGCATCATGTCAGCTTGCATGGATGCCGTGGTGCCTTACATCCACGACCGCAAGCAGTTCGGCCAACCGATTGGCGAATTCCAGCTGATGCAGGGCAAACTGGCGGACATGTACTCCACCATGATGGCCTGCCGCGCCTACGTCTACGCCGTGGGCCAGGCCTGCGACCGCGCCACCTCCCCTGAACAGGTGCGCGCACTGCGCAAGGACGCCGCCGGCGCCATCCTGTACTCGGCCGAGAAGGCAACCTGGATGGCCGGCGAAGCGATCCAGGCCCTGGGCGGCAACGGCTACATCAACGAGTACCCGGTCGGCCGCCTGTGGCGCGACGCCAAGCTGTACGAAATCGGCGCCGGCACCAGCGAGATCCGCCGCATGCTGATCGGCCGCGAACTGTTCGCCGAGACCAAGTAAGCGAACATTGCCGCAAGGCCGCCATGATCCACGCCGCCTTCCCCAAGCTGCTGTCGTCGCAAATCGCGTTCGACATCGCGCGCACCATCCGCGAGGGGTTCGACAAGCACTACCGCCTGTTCCGGCAAGCGGCGCAGGCGGCCAAGCGGCATTTCGAGCAAGGCGACTGGGCGGTAGCCCAGGTCGCGGCGCGCGAAAGGATCGATTTCTACGACAAGCGCGTGCAGGAATGCGTGCAGATGCTGGAGGACGAGTACGACCCGTCCGAGCTGACCGATGAAGTGTGGCGCGAACTGAAGCTGCATTACATCGGCATGCTGACCAACCACAAGCAGCCCGAATTGGCGGAGACCTTCTTCAACTCCGTGTGCTGCAACATCCTGCACCGCTCCTACTTCCACAACGAGTTCATTTTCGTGCGCCCGGTCGTGTCGACCGAGTACATCGAAACCGAGGAAGTGGCGCCGACCTACCGGGTGTACTATCCGGGCCAGGATGGCCTGACCTTCACGCTCAAGCGTATCGTCACCAATTTCCAGCTCAACACGCCGTTCGCCAACCTGTCGCGCGACGTCGCCTTCGTCGAGGAGCGGCTGTCCGACCTGTTCGGCGAGCTGGAGCCGAACGCCCAGATCCAGGTGTTATCGAGCCTGTTCTTCCGCAACAAGGGCGCCTACATCGTGGGGCGCGCCATCAACGGCAGCCGCGAAATGCCTTTCGTGGTGCCGATCCTGCACAACAAGAACAGGCAACTGGTGCTGGACGCCGTGCTGACCGAGCAGCAGGACATCGTGCTGCTGTTCTCGTTCACGCGCGCCTACTTCCTGGTCGACATGGAAGTGCCGTCGGCCTATGTGCAGTTCCTGCGCAACCTGCTGCCGCTCAAGCCGCGCAGCGAGATCTACACCATCCTCGGCCTGCAGAAGCAGGGCAAGAACGCCTTCTATCGCGACTACCTGCAGCACCTGAAGCATTCGTCGGACCTGTTCGCGATCGCGCCCGGCATCCGCGGCCTGGTGATGCTGGTGTTCGCACTGCCATCCTTCCCTTACGTGTTCAAGGTGATCAAGGATTTCTATCCGGCGCCGAAGGAAACCACGCGCGAGCATATCAAGGGGCGCTACCTGCTGGTGAAGCACCACGACCGCGTGGGCCGCATGGCCGACACCCTGGAATACTCCAACGTCGCCTTCCCGCGCAACCGCTTCAGTGAAGAGCTGGTAATGGAGCTGAAGCACTTCGCGCCATCGCTGGTGGAAGAAGAAGGCGACCAGATCGTGATCAAGCACCTGTACATCGAGCGCCGCATGGTGCCGCTGAACATGTACCTGGCACATGCCGACGAAGTGGGCGACGATGCGGCGCTGGAGCATGGCATCATCGAATACGGCAACGCTATCAAGGACCTGGTGGCAGCGAATATCTTCCCGGGTGACATGCTGTACAAGAACTTCGGCGTCACCCGTCACAAGCGTGTCGTTTTCTACGACTACGATGAAATCGAATACATCACGGACTGTAACTTCCGTGAGATTCCGGCGCCACGCAACGAGGAGGACGAAATGTCCGCCGAGCCGTGGTACCCGATAGGAAAGCACGACGTGTTCCCCGAGCAGTTCGACAAGTTCTTGCTGGGGAACGCGAAAATCCGAAAATACTTTATGAAGCACCACGCCGATCTGCTCTCGCCTCACTGGTGGGCCAGGAAAAAAGAGCTGATCGCCAGTGGCGTCATCGAGGACGTGTTCCCGTATCCGCAACACGTCCGTTTCCGCAACCGAGATTCGCTGCCCGAGGCAGCGAAGCAAGCAACACCATCCCTTTTGGAGACCTTTGAAAATGAATGACCCAATCGTAATCGTCGGCGCAGCCCGTACCCCAATGGGTGCCTTCCAGAGCGACTTCGCCAGCCTGAGCGCCAATGACCTGGGCGCGGTGGCCATCAAGGCCGCCGTCGAACGCGCCGGCATCAAGCCGGAAGCCGTCGAACACGTCTATTTCGGCAACTGCCTGATGGCAGGCCAGGGCCAGGCACCAGCACGCCAGGCTTCGATCAAGGCCGGCCTGCCGGTTTCCGCCGGCGCCGTGACCCTGTCCAAGATGTGCGGCTCCGCCATGCAGGCTGCGATCTTCGCCTACGACGCCCTGGCGGCCGGCAGCGCGGAAGTGATCGTGGCCGGCGGCATGGAATCCATGACCAACGCGCCTTACCTGATTCCCAAGGCGCGCGGCGGCTACCGCATCGGCCACGGAATGATGTTCGACCACATGATGTACGACGGCCTGGAAGACGCTTACACCCGCGACGCCAAGACCGGCCAGGGCCGCTCCATGGGCACCTTCGCAGAACAGTGCTCCGCCGCCTACAAGTTCACCCGCGAAGCGCAGGACAACTTCGCCATCGAATCCGTCAAGCGCGCCCAGGCTGCCCAGGCTTCCGGCGCCTTCAACTGGGAAATCGCCCCGGTGACTGTATCCGGCCGCGCCGGCGACGTGGTGATCGACAAGGATGAAGGCCCGCTGAAAGCCAAGATCGAAAAGATCCCGGCGCTGAAGCCAGCCTTCGCCAAGGACGGCACCATCACCGCCGCATCGTCCTCCTCGATCAACGACGGCGCCGCCGCCCTGGTCATGATGCGCGAATCGACCGCCAAGAAGCTGGGTGCGACCGTGATCGCCAAGGTCACCGGCCACGCCACCAACTCCCTGGTGCCGGAACAGTTCACCACCGCTCCAGTGGGCGCGATCCAGAAGCTGCTGGCCAAGACCGGCTGGAAAGTCAGCGACGTTGACCTGTTCGAGATCAACGAAGCCTTCGCCGCCGTGCCAATGGCAGCCATGCACGACCTGGACATCCCGCACAGCAAGGTGAACGTGCACGGCGGCGCCTGCGCCCTGGGCCACCCGATCGGCGCCACCGGCGCGCGCATCATCACCACCCTGATCGGCGCACTGAAAGCCAAGGGCGGCAAGAAAGGCGTGGCGGCACTGTGCATCGGCGGCGGCGAAGCCACCGCGATGGGCATCGAGCTGGCATAAGCACGATGGCGCTGGCACTCGTGATCGGCGCCTCGCGCGGCATCGGCCTGGAACTGGTTCGCCAGTACCTGGCCGACGGCTGGCGCGTGATCGCCACGGCCCGCAGGAAGGAAGAAGTCGCCATGCTGGCCGACATGGGTGCCGAAGCCCATAAGCTGGATGTAACGAATGTGGAAGCCGTGGCCGGCATGGGCTGGAAGCTGGATGGCGAAGAGCTGGACGTCGCCATCCTGAACGCCGGCGTGTACGGCCCGCGCACCGACGGCTTCCCGATGCAGACGGACTTCGACACCGTCATGCACATCAACGTACTGGGTGCGATGCGGCTGCTGCCGATCATCGCCCCGCTGGTCTGCGCCGGGCGCGGCAAGCTGGCCGTGATGTCCTCGCGCATGGGTTCCCTGAGCGAACGGCAAGGCTCCAGCGGCTCGCTGTACCGCGCCAGCAAGGCAGCGCTGAACTCTGTGCTGATCGACACCGCCCACCAGTTCGGCCCCAAAGGCGCCACTTGCGTCGCACTGCACCCGGGCTGGGTGCGCACCGACATGGGCGGCCCCGGCGCCGCGCTGTCGGTGGAAGAAAGCGTGCGCGGACTGCGCAAGGTGCTGGCCGAACTGCCGGCATCCGAACAAGCCGTCTACCGAGACTATGACGGTTCACCAATAGGCTGGTAAAGCCGAGCCCGTGTCACACCCTGGGGTCACACCCCAAGTGTGACACGGGCCCAGCCGTAGAGAAAGATAACAATGATCCTCAACGAACAACACGAAATGATCCGCGACGCGCTGCGTGCGTTTTCGCAGGAGCGCCTGGCGCCCAACGCTGCGCGCTGGGACAAGGAACACCACTTCCCGAAAGAAGAGCTGAAAGAGCTGGCCGCGCTGGGCGCGTTCGGCGTCGCGGTGCCGGAAGAACTGGGCGGCGCCGGCCTGGATTACGTCTCGCTCGCGCTGGTGCTGGAAGAAATCGCCGCCGGCGATGGCGGCACCTCCACCGTCATTTCCGTGAATAACTGCCCGGTATGCAGCATCGGCATGATGTACGCCAACGAGCAGCAGAAGCAGCAGTGGTTGCGCCCCCTGGCGCAAGGTGAGATGCTGGGCGCCTTCGCCCTCACCGAGCCGCATACCGGCAGCGATGCCGCCGCCCTGCGCACCACCGCCACCCGCGACGGCGACGGCTACATCATCAACGGCACCAAGCAGTTCATCACCTCCGGCAAGCATGCCGACGTGGCGATCGTGTTTGCCGTGACCGACAAGGCGGCCGGCAAGAAAGGCATCAGTGCCTTCTGGGTGCCGACCAATACGCCTGGCTATATCGTGGCCGGCATCGAACACAAGATGGGCCAGCACTCGTCCGACACCGCGCAAATCCTGTTCGAAAACTGCCGCGTGCCGGCAGCGAACATGATCGGCGAGGCAGGCCAGGGCTACAAGATTGCCCTGTCCGGCCTGGAGGGCGGCAGGATCGGCATCGCCTCGCAATCGGTCGGCATGGCGCGCTCCGCCTTTGAGGCCGCGTTGAAGTACGCGCGCGAACGCGAATCGTTCGGCAAGCCGATCTTCGAGCACCAGTCGGTACAGTTCAAGCTGTCGGAGATGGCGATGCAGCTGGAAGCCGCACGCCAGCTGATCTGGCACGCCGCCTCGCTGAAGGACGCCGGCCAGCCCTGCCTGAAGGAGGCTGCAATGGCCAAGCTGTTCGCCTCCGAGATGGCGGAACGCGTCTGCTCCGACGCGATCCAGATCCATGGCGGCTATGGCTACACCGCGGACTTCCCGGTCGAGCGTATCTACCGCGACGTGCGCGTGTGCCAGATCTACGAGGGCACCAGCGATATCCAGAAACTGCTGATCGCCCGCGCGCTGTAACGCTGTAAACCAGGTGGGGGCTTCGCCCCCGTGACGCCAGCTCCACCGTCAGTCACAAAATGTATCGCTTTGTCGGTTTTTAAATGCATATATGCCACGGGGTTGTAGCTCTTATACAATGTCCGCCACAAGGAGATAGTCATGGTTCAAGTGATGTTGGTGGAAGACGATGAGCGCCTGGCCGAACTGGTTACGGAGTACCTGGCGGGCTACGAATTCAAGGTAGACGTGGTGCCGCGCGGGGACGAGGCGCTGCCGCGCTTCAAGGCAGCCAACCCCGACGTCGTGGTGCTGGACCTGATGTTGCCGGGCATGGATGGCATGAAAGTCAGCCAGCAGATCCGCGAGATCAGCGACGTGCCGATCCTGATCATGACCGCGCGCGAAGATTCCTACGACGAGGTGTCGCTGCTGGAACAGGGCGCGGATGATTTCATCAACAAGCCGGTGCAGCCGCGCGTGCTGCTGGCGCGCCTGCGCGCCCTGCTGCGCCGCCGCCAGGGCAAGCCGGACGTGGACCAGCTGAGTTTCGGCCAGTTGAGCATTGCCACCAGCGACCGCTCGGTCACCTGGCGCGGCCAGCCTTGCCCGCTGTCGAATACCGAATACAAGCTGCTGCTGGTGCTGGCGGAATCGGCCGGCACGGTGCTGTCGCGCGATGCGCTGCTGAAGACCATGCGCGGCATCGAATTCGATGGGCTGGACCGCTCGATCGACAACTCGATTTCGAAACTGCGCCGCAAGTTCGACGACACGGATGGCGAGAAGATCAAGACCGTCTGGGGCGAAGGCTACCTGTTCTCGCCCTCGGCCTGGAATTGAAGCCGTTTATTCAAACAGCGGGGCGATCGCCAGCGGGGTATTCTGGCTGACGACCTGGCCCTGCGCAGACCAGTCGGCGAAGCGGTAGGTAGCGGTGCGGTAAGTGCCCAGGGTCTCGCCGTCAAAGGCTGGCCCATCCACCACCGGCAGGGGCGCTTCGCGCAGCCCGTATTTCGCCTGCACCAGCGCATCGGCACGATTGCCGAACACGAAGCGCACACCGCTGCACTTCTTCGAGCCATACGAGGCATCGATGTAGCGCTGGTAGGCCAGCGCCTGTTCGCACGCCGCGCGCAGGTCGGCCGATTCGTAAATGCCGTCATTGCGCGTGATGATCGTGACGCGCGGCGCAAAGCGGTAGCTCGCCATGCGTCGGTTCAGCGCCAGCACGGCGTTGTCGTCGTAAGCTGCCTTCAGCAGGGGAAATACGGCGCGGCCGGTGGCGTCCAGCGGCAGGTTCAGTTGCGTGTTCTTGCCGGTCAGCGTCAGGTGCAGCCCTTCCAGCGTTGCCGAGGGGTCGCGCGGGCTGACTTCGTAATGGATCTGCAGGAAGTTCTTCGGCTTGCCGTACTTGGCGAACACCACCATCTGCTTGTAGGCGTCGCGATAGCTGACCCACTCCTCCTGCGCCTGGGCGGCACAGGACACCACCGCCAGGCATACAGCCGGCAGCGTGGTGCGGAGCAAGGTCAGGGTCTTCATCAGAATCGGTAAGCCAGGGCAGTTGAAACGGAATAATTGGTGGCCCGCTCAACCAGCGGGCTGTTTTTTGCATCGCCGACCAGGCGGTTGACCGTGGCGCCGGAAGTCAGCATCCAGCTTGGGCCCAGCGCCCAGTTCCAGCGCACACCAACACGCACGTCCTGCACGCCGGCGCCGGGGCGATAGCCGCCTTTGAGACCGGAACGCTCGGCTTCTTCCTGGGTCATGCCGAACCAGGTTTCGCTATAGGCGCGGTTGACTATCGAAGCGCCGGCCGACAGCACGACAGTGTGGTGGGGTACCACGTCAACCATCATGTACTGCAAGGAGGTATGCAGGCGCGCGCCATTGTGCTCCCGGCCGCTGCCATAGGTCAGGGTATTCGTCAGGCGCAGCTTGGGCGACAGGTAATAGTTGAAGAAGCCGCCAGCCACAACGCGACGCTTGATCACGTCCATATTGCGCAACCGATTGGAGTCGAAGTCTTCGCGCTCGCTGAACTGGTCCGGACGAAGGCTGGAATGGGCCATGCGCGCGCCGGAGTCTTCGCTCACGCCGCTGGCGTCGAATGAAATGCCATCCTGGTCGCGGCGCGGCGACAGCGCCAGCATCGGGCCGAATTCCATCGACGGGGTCTGCGACAGGTGCCAGCCCAAGGCGGTGCCGGACACGAAGATGCCATTGCTCCACTGGACCTGCAGCACCGGCAAGGGCCGGGTGCGGTTGCCGTCCGAACCGTCATAACGGGGGACGGACTGTACGCCAAGACCAATATACATATCCCGGCTGCCGTCTGGCATCGGGTTGGTGGCCGGAGTCTGTGCCGCTACCGTGCTGCAGGCGCCGACGATGGCGAGGAACAGGTACTGTCGCATAAATAAGGTCTACGGTTGGGATAGCCGCACATTTTAAATGCAATATCATCCCAAGCCGCTAAAACGCTCAGCTCCCGATAAATTTAACTGTTGTATCGACGCGATCTACCACAATGATCGACACAGGTGCAAAAACAGCAGCAATACACATCATGTTCGGCAGCGGCGGGATTGTCCTGTAATTGACCACTACCACCCCGCCGCTGACCGCTACTTTATCGATGACGAAACCGGAACAGGCGGCGACGTAACCGGGGGTCACAGCCAGCACCATCTTGCGGCTGAAGTCCACCGCTGGCACCGCTGGCGCTGGAATGGTGTTCTGGTAAACGCGGTTCCACAGCTTTTGCAGGCTGTCGCTGTCTCGCACCACGAAGGTCTCCGGACTTTGCAGCGCGGAGTTGCCCAGGTTTGCCAATTCTTCAAAGACCAGGGGCCCGTCTGCAACCTTCGGCGCTGCCGCCAGGGTTTGCGGTGCAGCATCACCGCCACCGCCGCACGCGGCGAGGCATAGGGCTCCCACCAAGGGCAGGCAACGAATGAGCAGGTTCATGACGAGGTCCTCCGGGCGATGTTGTGATCTTAGGTAAAACGCTGCCGGAAATCCGCCCTGAGCTGTACGCTTTTTGTCGCAAATTTGTACGCCGGTTCGCGGACCTAGCCTTGTTTCTTATACAATGCGCCTTGATGAATCGCCTGTTCTTCCGTTTTTTCATACTGGTGATGCTGTCCATCAGTGCGGCGGCATTCATCGTCTATTTCGCGATCAATCG